>NZ_BOPD01000006.1:0-240424 GCF_016863575.1 Micromonospora sediminimaris | reverse complement strand
GTGGCTCCGGGCAACCGACGACCGGCACCCTCCCGGACGTGGGGACGGTGCCCGCATGACCGGCGTACGCGAGCGGACATCCACCGCTGCCCCGACCGACCGCAGCCAGCTTCGGTTTCTGCGGCCCGCCGACGGACTGCCTGACGAGGGGGAGCCCGGCAGGATCGGGACCGGGCAGGTGCTCCGGCTCATCACCCGACAGCTGTTCGCCGTCCCCGTGACCGACGACCCGGTTGGGCGACCGGTGCCCGACGTCGCGCGGGAGGTGCCCACCGTCGAGAACGCTGGGATCAGCGCGGACGGCCGAACCTGGCGTGTTCGAGTTCGCTCGGGCGTGTACTGGGACGCGCAGCGTGCCCGGGAGGTAGGCGCCACCGACGTCGTGCGGGGCCTCAAGCGCACGGCCCATCCGCTGGCCCGGCCGATGCGGCCGTACTTCGGCGCGCTGATCGAAGGGCTGGCCGACTACTACCGGCGATACGACGAGGAGTTCGGGCACTGGGCGGCGCACGCCCCCGCGCTCGCCCAGTTCTCCCACCTCACCCGGGTTCCGGGGCTACGGGTCGAGGGCGACACAGTCGTGCTGCGGCTCACCGAACCGGCCAGCGACCTGATCGACCTGCTGGCCACCGGGTACGCCGCCCTGGCCCCACGCGAGTACGACTACTACGTGCCGGACAGCCCCGAGTTGTACCGCTGCAACCCGGCCTGCGGGCCGTACCGGATCGCCCGGCAGTTGACCCCGGGTGGTGACTTCGTCCTGGAGCCCAACCCCCGATGGGACCCGGCCACCGACCCGATCCGCCAGCGGACCGCGTCCCGCATCGACGTCGTGGCCTCTTCGGGCGACCAGCCACTGGACGACGCTACCGCCTTCGGGGTTCGCTCCTGGGATCTGCCGGCGTCGCCAGCCCGCTTCGGCGGCACCGGTTGCAGTTACTACCTGTCCGCGACGCCCGGCGGGGCGGCGTGGTCACTCGCGGCCCGCCGCGCGCTGACCTGGGCGGTCGACCGGGCTGCCCTCGCCGAGGCGGCACGCGCTGCCGGTGCCGTAGGTGCCGCCGCGCAGCACGGTGTCCTGCAACCCGGGGACCCGGGTGCCGCGCCCGACACCGACGCCGCGCCCGATAACGGTGACCTGACACGGGGCCGGCACCTGCTCGCTGACGCCGGACTGACGCCGGGAAGCAGGCTGGTCCTGGCGGTGCCGGTCGGGTCACGGCCGGCGGTCGTGGCGGCGGCCGTGGCCGGTGTCTTCATCCGGTACGGAGTCGACGTCGTCACAGTGTCGGCGGGGGAGCCGGGTGCCGATCTCACCTTGCGCGAGTGGACGCCGCGCTGGGCCGGTAACGCCAACCGGGACCTGCTGCACCGGATCTGGCCGGCCGACGGCGGTTCCGGTGACCCGGCCGGCGTCGCAACCGAGGCGTTGCGGACGCTCGACCCGGCAACGGCCACCACGCTGTGGCGCCGCTTCGACCGGATGGCCACGGCCGACCTGCGTCTGGTGCCCCTGATCGTGGCCGACTGGCCGCGCACCCGGGCCAACGCCGTGGCCACCGGAGTCGCCAGGTGGTGACCGCAGCGGGACGTTGACGATCCCGAGCGGGGGGGACCGATTGATCGGTCCCCCCGCTCATCGATCGGGTGGTTCAGCGGATGCCGAACAACGCGCGGTTCAGGATCGGCTTGGCCGTCTCCTGGAAGTCGATGTCCGGATCGAGCGACCGCACGGTGCCCTCGACCACGAGCAGCGACAGCAACGGAAACACCAGCTCCGGCGACGCCGCGACGCCGTACCGGCGTTGCAGGTCGAACAGTTCCCCCGCGAACGCGATCAGGCTGAACTCCTTGGCGGACAGTTTGTAGCTGCGGGCCACCAGGTCCGTGACACCCTCGGTGAACGCACCCACGTCCGCGTCGTCGGACACCCCGATGGCGCTCTCCAGCACGATCGCCGCGCAGCGCTCGCCCCGGCCGATCGACATGTTGAGGAAGAAGTTGGCGAACAGGTCCCGCATCCGCTCGGACAGTTGGACGCTGAACCCGGCGTCCAGCACCACCACCTGGCCACCCCGGGTGAAGTAGAGGTTGCCCGGGTGCAGGTCACAGTGGACGAATCCGTTGATGAACAGCATCTGATAGACCACGGTCAGCGCGGAGGCCGCGAACCTTCGGCGCAACGCCGGGGGACACCGGTCCGCGGTGTCGACGGCCAGGTCCGGGACGAAGTCCATGACGATGGCGGCCGGGCGACTCGCCTCCGGATGCACCCGCGGCACCAGGACCCGCGGCACCGAGCCCAGGTCCTCCCGCAGGCGGCCGAGGTCCCGCCCTTCACGGCCGAGGTCGATCTGCCCGAGCACCGACTCACAGAGGTTGTCGATGACCTCACGCACCGGCACCCCTCGGAACATCGGCAACCGGGCGACGAGCGCCGCTCCCCGGCGCAGCAACGCGAGGTCGGCAGCCATCCGGGGACCGATTCCGGGACGGCGCAGTTTGAGCGCGACGGTACCGCCGTCGAGCAGGGTGGCCCGGTAGACACAGGCGATGCTGCCGCTGGCTGTCGGAACCTTCTCGACGGTGACGAACACCTCGTCCAGTTCGTCGCCGTACGCCTCGCGCAGCGCGGTGCGTCCCTGCGTAGCGGTCATTGGCGGCACATCGTCCTGGAGCATCGACAACTCGTCGCAGAGCCAGGCCGGCACGACGTCTCGGCGGGTACCGAGGACCTGGGCAGCCTTGATGAAGGTGGGGCCGAGGCGGGCGACGGTCCGGGCGATCTCCCGGGCGAGCCGGCGCCGACCGGCCGGTCTGCCGTGCCGTACCGCAGTGGCCGAGGCGCCGACGACACCCGCCGCCATCGAGGCGGCGGCCACCGAACCGATGACGAGCGCGCGCCCGGTCAGCTGGAGACGTTCGGGGGCGGGCGAACGGGATGACTCAAGTGACGGCGCGCCGATGGGGGAGAGGCTGAGGAGATACTTGAGCGGTAGCATCAGGCGCCTTTCTGCCGGGGGTCAACCGGGTCCTGATCAGCCCCGCGCGGTGGACAGCCCGGGGACGTCCAGCGCCCGCAGGCGCATGTTGCCGGCGTCGGCGTACCACAGGCGGAGCCCGTCCCAGGTCAGGCTGGTGGCGGGTCGACCGTCGACCTGGATCTGCAACACGTTGCGTCCGGTCTGGAGGTCGAAGACCGTGATGGCCTCGCCGAGCAGATCGGTGTGCGCGACGTACCGGTCGGTGACCGTGATGCCGGCGACACCGAGTGGCGCGGGTATGGCCGCGAGCAGCCGCAGGTTGGAGGCGTCCCGCAACTCCAGGGCGTCCGGCCAGCCGAGCCAGATGCCGTCCTTGCCCGCCTCCATGCCGCAGACCTGCGTATCCGGCCGAGGGCTGGCCACCTCACGCAGCACATCCCCGCTCTGCGGTTCGGTCAGCCGCAGGGTGGTCGACGTGGCGTAGAGGAGGCACCCGCCGAGAGTGGTCAGCCCGGTGACCAGACCGGGACAGGCCAGTTCGGCGCCGGGCACCCCGGTACGCGGGTCAAGGCAGACCGCCCGCCCGCGTCCGGCGTCGGCGTACCAGAGGGTGTGACCGGACCAGGTGAGGCCCGAGATCCGATCGGCGTCGACGGAGTGGTCACGGACGGAGGCGGCGGTGTAAATGATCATTGTTTGCTCACCCGGTCGAGACGACAGTCGAGGCGCCACTGGGTCACGTCCCGCGCGGCGGAACCATCGGGACGTCGGGGACGCACGTGTACGGTGTCGCCGGCCGCGACGGCGGTGTGCCGGAGCGGCCAGACGAAGACCGCCCAGTTGCAGCCCGGGTACGACGGCATGTTGGACAGCTCGATCCCCGGGGCGAGCGTGGCGGTGAAGTAGCCGAGCACGGCGTGCAGCGTTCCGGCTGTGTGCAGCGGTAGGGCCAGCGGGCGGGCGTTGCGTAGTCCCGTGTCGCCGCGGCCGGTGTCGACAAGCGCGACCGGTTCGCCGAGCAGGGTCGGCTCCTGGGTGAGGAAGTGCAGGTGGGCGGTGGGGTCGACCAGTTCCTGCACCACGTCGAGCCGCATGCCGAAGAAGTCCGGGGACCAGATGCCCCAACCTTCGGTGCCGAACTGCACCGGCGCCAGCCAGGTGACAACCCGCTCGGGCACCACGACGCCGTCGGGTCGCAGGTTACGGCGGTTGAACACCCGCAGGATACGGGCCATGTCCTCTTCCGGCCCGAGGTTGCCCATCAGCTCGCAGACCGTCACGTCCACCTGTTGGGGCAGACGAACGAGCCGGGCGTCCCCAGCGATCAGGGTGACCCGGTCCTGCCAGCCGTTGGCCTTGATGATCCGGTCCGCGACGGCGGCGATCTGAGGATCAGCCTCCACGGCGTACACGTGTGCGGCGCCGTGCCGTAGCGCCAACGCGGTAAGCGCCAGCGTGCCGGCGCCGACGTCGGCGACCACGGCGTTCTCGTCGATGACCGTGGCCAGTGCCCGGTCGTAGGACTCGACGCGTCTACGGTCACCGAGCATTGCCTGGTGCATGAGCAGGTGGCGTTGGTCCATACGAGATCTCCTGCTCGTCGACCGCCAACATCTACTAAAGAATCATATAGCAGTGATCGGTGAATGTCTCGCCTCAATGGCCGGTGTGGCAGCCGCAGCCGCAGCGGCTTGCGGGGGCCGAGCTGTCCACGCCGTGCTCGCGCAGCATCTGCCGCGCCAGCGCGTGGACCGTGCCGAGCATTCGGTAGCGACGGCCCGACGCGCCGTGCATGACCTCCAGCACCGACTTGTCCACCAGCCGATCGAGCAGCATTTGCAGTGTCTCGGGTTCACCGCCGATCGCCCGGCCGGCCACCGCCGCGGCCTCCAGGCCGAACTCCGCCGGAACCGCGCCCAGCGCGGCGAAGCACCGCTGTTCCGCCGGCCCCAGCAGTTCCATGCTGCGGTTCACTGCGGCGCGCAGTGATCGGTGGTGACTTGGCAACCCCCGGCGTCGCGGACGGATCCGGCGAAGTGGATCGTCCACGACGTTGACCAGCGCCTCCAGTCGCTGGGTACGCAGGCATGCGGCGGCGAGCTCGATGGCGAGGGGTAGCCCGTCCAGCGCCCGGCACACCGACCGCACCGCCTCAAGGTTGCTCTCGGTGAGTCGGAACGCCGGTTGGATCTGCACCGCCCGCTGGGCGAACAGCGCAAGTGCGGGTGCCGTTGCGGAGCCGTGCTCCTTCTCGACCGCCAGCGGCCGCACCGGGTACACCGCCTCGTACGGCAGACCGAGCAGCTCCCGCGAGGTGAGCAGGACGTGGACCTGCGGACAGCCGCGGAGCACGTCGTCGACGAGGTCGGCGGCCTCGTCGGTGACGAGTTCGGCGTTGTCGAGGACGAGCAGGAGCTTGCGGTCGTGCAGCCGATGCGTCAACGGTAGGCAGCCCTTGGCGTGCCAGGACCCCGGCTCGTCGACGACCGCCGCCGTCGCCTGGACCAGTTCCCGGCCGGTGCGCGCGTTCGCCAGATCCACCACCGCGACCCCGTCGGCGAATCGTTCCCGCAGCTCCAACGCCACGGCCATGCCGAGTGCCGACTTGCCGACCCCGGCCGGGCCGGTGAGGCTCACCATGCGGTAATCGCCGAGCAGGTCGCAGACCGCGGCGAGGTCGGCCGTCCGCCCGACCAGTTCGTCCACCACGGCTGCCGGTCCCCGCCAGGGCGGCTGATGGTCCGCACTGAGGGTCGCACCGTCAGGTCGCGGCGGATCGGCGTCCAGTACTTCTCGGTACGCCTCGGTCAGTTCGGCCCCCGGATCGACACCCAGGTCGAGCTTGAGGCGAGCGCGGACGTCGGCATACCGCTCGATCGCCCAGGCGCGTTGCCCGATGCGCGCCAGGGCCCGTAGTACCCGCGCCTGGACCCGCTCGTTGAGGGGCTCGGCCTGGGCGAGCCGCTCGGCCAGTGGCAGGACCACCTCGGGCCGCCCAGACTCCAGGCCGAGCCCGATGTAGTCGAGTGCGGCAGCCAGGAACTCCTGCCGCAGCGGGCCGATGTCGTCCTGTTCGACAAGCAACGTGGTCAGGTCGGTGAGCTGCGGATCCCGCCACCGCTCAAGGGTCTCCCGGTACGTGGTGAAGGCGATCTCGTGCTCGCCGGCCGCGTGCCAGGCCGCCGCCTCGCGGATGCCGGCCCGGAACTGGAGCAGGTCAAGCTGGTTGTCGGCCACGGTGAGTCGATAGCCGCCGGGCGCCGAGGCGATGACGTTGGTGCGCTGACGTCGTGGCGTGTCGGGCTCCAGTGTGTGCCGTAACCGCGCGACATAGGTGTGCACCAGGCTCGCGGCCCGAACCGGAGGCCGTCCCGACCAGAGGACGGTGATCAGGTCGTCCAGCGGCACGTGCCCATCGGCCCGCAGCGCCAGCAGGGCCAGAACCGCCCGCTGCTTCGGGGGGCCCAGGTCGACCTCCTGGCCGTGGATCGTTGCTCGCACGGAACCGAGAATCTGAATCTGGAGTTCGACCTCGGTCCGTTTCACGGGTCCCCCAAGCTGTTCTGGTGCTGGCTCGGTTCTCCTCCACCTTAAGTGAAGAACTTCCATACTTAAAGTAGTCGTGTCGAGCCGTGCGGCGTCAACCGCATGCCGGGAGAGTTCAAGTCGCCGTCAAGGTGACTGGGCGACACTGTCCGACGACCCGACCCGACCCGAGCTCTCGGGTCGCGTTCGGCGGAGAATCTGACCACCGACCCCGGAGTCAGAAGATGCGTGTGTCCGTACGACCGCCTGCCTGCTGTCGCCGCCGCGGCGTGCGGTGCACCCGATGATCGGCGTCCTCGGCCGCGGACGGATGGGCTCTGCGCTGGCCCGGAACCTTGCTGTGCAGGGCAAACGGGTGCTCATTGCCGGCCGTACGCGCGATGGCACGCGACCGGTCGGGCTGGCTTCGTATCCCGAGATCCACTGTGTGCCGGCACCGGTCGTGGTCGCCCGGTCCGATCTGCTCGTGCTCGCGCTGCCGTTCGACGCCGCGGTGGACCTGGCCCGCGACGGGTTGCTCGATGACGGACGCGGGCGTACGGTCGTCGACACGACCAACCCGCCGTCGAGCGTCGGAGGTGGTCGGCGGAGCGGCCGACTGCTTGCGGAACTGCTACCACAATGGCGGGTGGTCAAAGCCCTCAACACGGTGCCCGCCGGCATGCTCGGTGAGCCCGTGCTGGACGGCCGGCCGGTCACGGTGCCACTGGCCGGGGACCACCCCTCGGCCAAGATCGAGTGTGCCGCGCTGCTGTGTGGACTCGGATTCGTGCCGGTTGATGTCGGCGGGATTGATCGGGCGCCGGCGTTGGAGTCGCTGGCGGAGCTGCTGATGGCGATCGACAGTCAGCATGCGTTACGCGGCCGGCTCGGCTTCAGCCTCGCCGTGCCCGAGCTGTCGGCGGTGGCGCCTGCCAGCGTGGCGTGGCCCGACCGGCCGCCCGTCCCGGTCGGTGAGCGTCAGCGCCTCGCGCCGCCGGCCGTCGACAACATCCGCTCGACACCCGGGCGGCCACCCAGGCCCAGCAGGTAGAGGCAGCGTGGCATGGCCGCCGCCGGCCCGGTCACCGAAACCACCCCGCTGACCACCGCCTCGACCGGCTCGATCGCGCCGCTGCCGAGGTCGAAGAAGGTGCGGGCGTCGGTGGCTACCCGGAGGGTCGCGTCGGGACCGGCGGTACCGCTGATCGTCCGCACCTCGCCGTCGCTGACCCGGACGTGGAAGACCTCGCCCTCGATGTCGAACTCGTAGACCTCGTCGACCAGCGCCCGTGCGGGGTCGACCATGGACTCGATCGCCAGCGCCGCCCACGACGCCCGGGTGACCGGCGCCTGGACCTGACCCGGCTGCTGGGCGAGCAGTGTCAGCCCGAAGCGGGCCAGCACCAGGACCGGTTCGCGTAGCTTCTCACCCAACTCGGTGAGCGCGTAGCCGGCGGTCCGCCGCTCGGCGTCCAGCGGCTGGGTGATGCCCACCTCGGTCAGGAAGGCCAGCCGGTCGGCCAGGAGGTTGGTGCCGATGCCCGGCAGGGCGTCCAGGAGATCCCGGTAGCGGCGCGGTCGGACCAGTAGCTCACGGATGATGAGCAGGGTCCACCGCTCGCCCACCACATCCAGCGCGAAGGCTAGGCCGCACTGCTGGCCGTAGGTCCGACGGTCTCGTTGCTCTTTCACGGCGCTCCTCCATGCCGCAGTGTGGGCCCAGGCAACGCCCCTTTACTTAGACATAGTACACGGCGGCCTCTTCGAGATTGCCCTCCTACCCGCTGGACCCGATCGACCGTTGCCGGAACCGGCCCGTCCGGTCGTGACGAACCTAGAATCGGCACGGTGAGCACCGCCGAACCGCTCGGGACGGACCGCGACGAGATGATCCAGCGGCTGCCTAAGGTCGAGACCCATGTGCACCTGGAGGGTTCGGTCCGACCTGGAACGCTGCTTCGGATCGCCCGCCGCCACGGGCTCGACCTCGGTCGGCTCGACGAGGCGCGGATCACCGACCTGTTCCGCTTCCGCAGCTTCCGGCACTTCACCGAACTGTACGAACAGTGCTGTGCCGCGCTACGTGAGCCGGCCGATCTCCAACTGTTGGCCGAGGAACTGGCCGAGGCGGCGCACCGGCAGAACGTCCGGCACCTGGAGGTGACGTTCAGCCCCGGCACGCACTGGCGCGGGCGCGGTATTCCCTTCGACGAGCAGCTTGACGCGGTGCGCAGGGGCGCTGAGCAGGCGTGGCGGCGGATCGGGGTGAGCATGCGGTTCGTGGTGGACCATGTCCGTGGCGAGTCGGTCGAGGAGTGCCAACAGATCGCGGAGTGGGCCGTGGCGGGTGGACCCGCCGGGGTGGTGGGGCTCGGGCTCGGTGGCTTCGAGCCGGGACGCCCGGCCTCGCTGTTCGCCGAGCCGATCCGGTGGGCGGCGGCACGTGGTGTGCCGTTCGTGCCGCACGCGGGTGAGGCGGTGGGACCGGAGGGCGTCTGGGACTGTCTGACATTCCATCCACCCCGGATCGCGCACGGCATCCGCGCGGTCGAGGACCCGGCGCTGATGAAGGTGCTCCGGAACCGGGGAGTCGTCCTCGACGTCTGCCTCACCAGCAACCTGCGGACCGGCGTGGTGTCGACGCCGCAGGCGCACCCGCTGCGACGGCTCTGGGAGGCCGGCGTCCGGATCACCCTTAACACCGACGATCCGTCGATGTTCCACACCGACCTGGTCGCCGAGCACCGGCTCGCGGCGCGCTGGCACGGTTTCACGGTGGCCGAGCTCGCCGGGATGACCATGACCGCCGTCGAGGCCGCGCTGCTGCCCGACTCCGCGCGGATGAGGCTTCGTGAGGGCGTACGGGCGGACCTGGACGAGCTGGGCATCGTCCCGACCTACCCGCCCGGGGTCACGCGGTCCGTGGCCGCTGCCGGCTGACCCTCGTCGGCGTCCCGCGGCCAGCGTGCCCGCAACGCGCCGATGTGCTCCGGGCCGGCCCCGCAGCAGCCCCCGACGATGTCGAGGCCGCGCCATGGATCCGTGTCCGGAAGACCGGCGAACTCGGCCGGCGACACTGCCGGCGGCAGGTACCGGTCGACAGGTGTCGCGGGCGGCAGACCGGTGCGGTCCTCCAGGTTCGGATACGCGCCGAGCCGCCCGGCGCCGGCCCGTCCCAGCCGGGCAAGCGCCCGTTCCGTACCGGCCGGCTCGGTGCAGTTGACCAGCACCGCGCTCGCCCCGGCGGCGCGTACCGCGGTGGCGGCTGCCACCACGTCCTCGCCGCTGAGCAGGTCACCACCCGGTGCGCACACGAAGCTGGCCCAGGTGGTGAGCCCGTGCGCGCGGGCGGCGCGTACGGCGGCGACCGCCTCGCGGATCGTGTTCATCGTCTCCACCAGGACCAGGTCGACGCCGGCGCGGGCGAGCTGGTCGGCCAGCCAGGCATGCTCGTTGCGCAACACCGCTCCGTCGGGCACCAGCTCGGGCCGGTAACAGTCCTCGATCGGCGCGATCGATCCGGCGACGGCGACGGGGCGGGCCACGGTGGCGGCTGCCTCGCGGGCCAGCGACACCGCGACGTGCGCCAGGCGAGCGGCGGTGTCGGGGCCGGTGCCGGCCCGGTGGGCGGTACGCGGGGTGGTGCGGAAGGTGTCCGCGGTGAGTACGTCCACACCAGCGGCGACGTATGCGGCGTGCACCTGGGTGACCAGCCGTCGGCCGGCGGCGTCGAGCAGACAGTCCGCGGTCCACCAGGGAGCGCTGACGGAACGACCGTGCCGCTGCAACTCGGTGCCGAGCGCGCCGTCGAGGAGCAGTGGCCGGCCGTCTGGTGCCCCGGGTCGTTCCACCGGCCCTCCTTGTCGGGCTGGGCCTGCGCCTGCACGTCGAGCCCATCGTGGCACGCCGACGCCGGGCGTTCGAGCCCTCGCGGTCGATCGGTGGGGGACCGCGCAAGCTGAGAGTGGCCGGTCAGTCGCGGGTCGCCGCGATCCCCGCGAGCATGGCGATGAGGGCACGCACGTCGGCCCGGGAGGTGTAACGGGCCATGCCGGCGCGCAGCGCCTCCGGGGTCTCCGGTGTCACGGCCCGCAGCGCCGGCTCCGACCCGAACGTGCCGTGTCCGACGACGACGCCACCGTCGGCGAGCTGAGCCGCGACCTCGGCGGCCGGACGGTCGGCGACCTGGAACGCGACAATCGGCAGGCGTGCCGCGTCGCCCGACCGACCGAGCACGCGCACCCCATCGATCATGCGGAGGCTCCGGGCCAGCAGGTTCGCCAGCCGCTCGCCGTGCCGGAAGACCGATGCGCGGTCCCAGTGCATCAGCACCTCGGCAGCGACACCGGTGGCCAGGATCGCTTCGATGCCTGGTCCGCCGGTCGGCGCGGCACCGCGCAGCAGCGTGGCGGAGATCCTACCGCCGCGCCGCCACAGGATGCCGCATCCGGGGCCGTACCACGTGGCGGCCGAGGTGACGAAAACGTCGCAGCCCCAGGCGGCGACGTCGACCGGCAGGTGCGCCGGCGCCTGTGCGCCGTCGACGAAGACCTGGGCACCCGCAAGCCGAGCGGCGGTGCAGATACCGACGAGGTCGGGCGCGGTGCCCAGCGCGTTGGATCCGGCGGTCACCGCGATCCAACGGGTACGCGGGCCGAGTTGGGTGGCGACGGCGTCCACCGTCAACCGGCCGTCCGGGGACACCTCTGCCATCCGTACCGCGGCCCCGCGGCGGTGGGCGGCCTGCCGCCAGGGATCCACATTGGAACGATGATCCAACGTGGTGCAGACGACCTCGTCGCCCGGCAGGAGAGCCGGCTCGATCGAGCGGACGAAGGCCCGGGTCAGGCTCGTCATGTCGGGCCCGAACGAGACGGCGCCGCCGGGTGCGCCGATCAGCGCCCGGAATCGGTTGGCGGCCCAGTTGAGCGCCACCTGGGAGCGGTGCCAGGGGACGCCCACGCTATTTTTCCGATAGTTTTCGAGTACGTCGAGGACGGCGGCGTGGGCCAGCGTTCCGGCGGGCGCATCGAGATGGACGACACCTGAGTTGAGATCCGGGAACTGCTCTGTGACCGGCCGCGTCGCCAGGGCTTTCAGGGGTAGCCCGTGCAGTTCACCGAAGGTCATATCAACCGGGGGGATCGGGCCGCGACTGGCGTACGACCGCAGGTGGTGCCGACGGTCGGTGGGGGCTACGTAGGCGGAGCACGGTAGCGAGGTCGCCGCTACGTAGGGCCTTCTCGGTGGGGGCATGTCGACATCACGTTCGTCACGGCAGTGTGCTATTCGAAAGAGGAGCGTAAAGATACCATATTGAATACCGAAAAGGTGCCGGTAAGGTGACATTCCGCAACGTGCTGTTCACCCCACGTGATGTCACGGCATCGGGCCCGGTCCGCCCGACAACTCCTCGCCGATTGTCGGCACGGGACCAGCCTCGGCGGCCTCGTAGCCCCAGCGCCACCAGAAGTGGCTGTCCGCTGTCGACCGCTGCCCGACCACCGGATGCCGCGCCGATTGTCGCCCCGCCGTGCGGTTCGGCCCGAGGGGTCGATTCGCGATGTCGTCCTTCCCCGTCCCGGCGACATCGCCGTCCGCTGGATCTGCGCCCTGGTAGGCAGCCGACACGAGCAGACCTTCCTTCCTGTGCCGTCGGCCCGGTGATCGGCCGATGGTTCCGGGCAGGTGGCGGCCCGGGCATCAGCAGATGCTCAGGCGCGGATCATCCGTCGGCTTTCACTGGTTGTAGGGCATCGTGGGGAACCAGCCGTAGTCGAACATCGCCGGCAGTCGCACGTTCCAGTAGACGACCATGAACACGCCCAACGCGATCAGCATCCCGCCGGTCAACGCGGCGGTGCGGGCCGGGCTGGCCGCCAGAAAGCGAATGAAGCCGCCCCGCGTCACCAGCACGAGCAGGACGAACAGCACCGTGACGATGGCGATGTTGCCGAGTGACTGGAGGACAAAGGCCCCTGCGCCGTACCACGGGTTACCGTTCTCCACCGCCCAGTGGAACAGCTTGTTGAACAGCGGATACGGCCGGCCGATCAGGAAGCCACCGACCAGCGCGCCGAGCACCACCACACGAGCCACCGGCCGGTGCGCGAAGGGATCCCGCACCACGCCGAGCGAGGCCAGGCCGAGGTAGACGAAAGCGAGCCCGATCACCCCGAACACGATCATCGACTGGATCAGGCGGACCGGGAGTGTCCCGACGGTGGCGGTGGACAGTTGCGGCAGCCGCTCACCGAGCAGCACGCCGATGAACCCGTAGCTGGCGGAGACCGCCACCATTCCGAGGGTCAGCCAGCCGACCGGCCGCACCAGGCTACGCAGCCCGGCACGGGCCGCCGCACCCGCGTTCGCCTGGCTCATCGGTCCGATCGACGCGGCCATGGCGATGTTGCAGGCGGTGAAGGTACCGGCCAGACCAGAGACGAACGCGAAGACCAGGGCGGCGACGGTACCGCCGATCGCGGTCGCCTTCGCGTCCCGGCCGAGGATGGCGTTGGCCATCGAATCGCCGATGGTGTGGTCGACGAACTCGTACGACCACAGCACTGACAGCAGTACACCGACTCCGACGGCGATCAGGATCACCCGACCCCGTCGGGTCGGCGATGTCGACGGGACAGCATCCAGGCCGGTGCGCTCCGTGGCAGTCATGGCTGAATTCTCGGCGACCCGACATCGGGCGTGTTCTCGCAGTTTGCCGACTGCCGTGCGGATTCCTCAGGCTGGGGCCGTGCTCATCACCATCGTCTCTGTCAGCCGGTCAGCACCAGGGCGTGTGGTGTGACGGCCATGGTGGCGGCCACGGCGCTTTGCACCCGTACCCTCGCTTGTGGCGTCTCGACGAGAGTCAGCGCCGAGCGTGCGACGCCCTTCGACGCGGTCAGGGTCGGTTTGCCGCCCACCTTGACACCGCCCTCCGCGTCGCCTGTGACGGTGACGGTCAGCAGCGCCGCCGCGATGCGATCCACCGGCACGTTCGCGAGCGAATCCGTGGTGCCCAGGCTGATCTCGACATCGGACTGTTCGGTGGCGCGTACCGGCTCGGGGCTGTGCGGCGGAACGGGGACCACAAGTCCTTCGGTGGATTCGGGCGCGCCGGTGCCGGTGACGTAGCCGACCAGATCAGCTCGCATCTCCGTGCCCGCTTCGTACCGTAGGTGGACCGAACCGTCCCTGACCGGAACGACAATGAGCCCGTTGCGGGTGCGGTCGCTGCCGCTGGTGGCCGACCAGTAGACGGTCTGGTTCAGGTCACCGGCGCGCGTCCCGGCGGAGACGAGCCCGCCCTTGGACCCGACGTCGGCGGATACCCGCAGGATCACCGCCGAGATCGGACCGGCGTCGGCGAGTTGCCGGACGTCGGACAGCGCGACGCTGGCCTTCTTCCCGTCGGTCCTGGGGACCAGGGTCACCACCCGGGCGGGTGGCACCGCCACGATCCGGCCGGCGTCGGACCGCTGCGCCGGTTCGAACACGCCGACCAGGCGTACCAGCAGATCGCCGCCGCCGGTGGTGCTGGCCCGCAGGTCGCCGTCGGGAGCGAGGCGGGCCACCACGGTGGCGGACAGCTGCGCCCCGGCCTTGGGTGCCCGCAACACGACCGTCCGGTCGGTGCCCTGGCCGACGGTGACCTCGCCGGGACCCTTGGCGGCCAGGATCGAGATCTCGACCAGCACCACACCGGCGCCAGCGGCCGTCTCGGGCATCGGCACCGTCACGTCCACGCCGGCGGGCAGCGAGCCGACCTTTCGCGAGTCGAGTAGCACCTGTGGCCGCACCGGGATGAGGCGGGTGGAGCCGGCAACCGCCCGGTCCACGGGAGCCGCCGAGGCATCGCCGAACGAGCGGGCGTCCAGCGCGGTCGCCGGGGTGGCCCCGGGGTTGCGGACCCAGGCGCTCACCGCGTACCTTGAGCCCACCAGCACGGTAGCGGAGGCGAGGATCCAGGCCAGCCCGATGACGAGCCAGCGGGACACCTGTGACATGGGCCGCCGCTCGCCGCTGGCGACGGTGACCTTCACACCTCTCGTCGGAATACGCATGGCGTCTCCTCCGTCTGCTGCTCGCGCTCACCGGACGTGCTCACGCGCTGCACGGCCCACCCGGTCTCCGCTGTGCGGCTTTCCCATTGTCCGGCATCACTGCCAGCGTCGTCACGACCTACCTGTCGGTCCCCGTGGCCGGAGCTGTCCGGCGGGAAGGCGCTGAGGGCCGCGGCCGTCGCCCACTCGTGGGCCTCGTCCGCGATCGCCTCGATGAGTCGTCGGTCGACGGTTACCCCGACACCCAGACCGACGTCGCTGCGCAGGTGGGCGAGCTGTGCCGGGGCCCGCACCGTGGTCGGCAGGAATCCCGCGCGGGCGAGCAGTTCGGCAAACTCCGGCCGCGACGTCGTCGGCTCGTCCGGACCGTGCCGACCGCCGGGTCCACCAGGCGCGTCCACCATGGATGTCGAGCACCAGCGCGGCAGGCCGAGCTGCCGCCGTGCGCGGGCCAGCCGCCGCGACAGTGGTCTCGCCCCCGCCAGGCTGCCGGTGACCTCGGCGACGGCGGCCAGTCGCATCGGGTTGTCGCGGACCACCGCGACCACGACACCGTGCGCGGTCAGGCATACCCCCACCCCGTACGCCGACTGACCGTTCATCGTGCCTCCCCTGCGAACACCCCGATCGGCATGGCCAGCCGGGCTGGTGGCGGCTGGGCCAGGAACGCGACCTGGATCTGGGCCAACCCGCCGGCCTCAACGAGATAGCCGCGTCCCGGCAGCGGCCGGGGCGGGGCCTCGCGCGGCAGCCGGACCCGGAGCACCTCGCCGTCGTCCGGCGCCGGGCGCAGCAGCAGCCCGGTTCGCGACATGGTCACCGCCCGCTGCCACGGTTGCATGCCCCGGAAGGCGTCGGTCCGGCCGGCGACGACGACGTGGACGCCGGCCGGCAGCCCCGGCAGGAGCCGGTCCAGGGCCGGCCCGGCGTCGGGCAGCGACTCGATTCCGTCGATCAGCAGAAGTGCCCGCCCCGTGGTGGGTGGGCTGGTCAATCCACCGAAGGAGCCGGCCACCTCGGTGCCCTGGGCACCGGTCCAGGCGTCAAGGTCGGCGGCCACCACGAGCACGCGGGCGTCGGGTGTGCTGGCGTGGGCGGCGGCGGCGAGCAGGCGCAGCGCACCCGTGCGACCACTGCCGGCGGGGCCCGCCACCACCGCGTGCATACCCGGACCGAGCGCGAGCGTGGCGACGCTGAGGTCGCGGTAGTGCCGGCCGATCCCGAGCCGCCAGACCGGCCCGGCCGCTGCGGACGCGGACAGCACCTCACCGGCGGGCACCAGTTCGGGCAGCACCGTGACGGTGGGCGCGGGGAGTGCGTCCGGGTAGTCGGCGGCGACCCGGGCCACCGCGTCGGCGAGCGCCCCCGGCCTCCCGTCGCAGTACCGCCCGAACTGGATCTCGCGCCGGGTCTGGAGGTCGATGGCCCGCAGGCCGGTCAGCTCGGGCACATCCCGGGCCCGCAGACCCAGCCCCGTGTACGAGTTGGCGTCCGCCAGGCGCAGACAGAGCTTCGTGGGCAGTTGGGAGAGCACCCGGCCGGGTACGCCACGGTCGTGCGACGCCGAGATGAGCAGCCGGATCCCGACGGGTGCGCCGTCGCGCAACAGGCGCTCCAGCCGTGCGCCGACCTCACCGACGCCGGCCCGTTCGGCCCCTTCGACAAGCGCGTCCCAGCCGGCCACGACGAGCAGGACGTCAGGCCCTGCCGTCCGGCTCACACGCCGGTGGGTGATCTCGGCATCCATCTGGTCGAGTACCCGGGCGAGCCGCTCGCTGTCGTCGACGCCGACCGCCGCGGTCACATGCGGCAGACCGGCCAGCGCCCCCAGGCCGGTGCCGAGGCCCTCCAGCACGAAGATTCGCTGCCGGTCGGGGGCGCGGCGGCGGGCGAGTGAGAGGCAGGCGGTGGCGAGCACCGTACCGGTGGCGGCCGCGTCGGCGCCGAGCACCAGCGTCCCGCCCGCCTCCGGCGCCCAGCACCAGAAGTCCGAGCGTTGTTCGTCGGGCAGGTCCACGAGACCGAGGGGCACCGGAAGAGGACCATCCGCTGCGGCGTCGACGTCGACGGCCAGGCTCCAGGCGTCGACCTCCTGCGGCAGCGGTGGCGGGCAGGGCACCCGCGGCCGGGGGTAACCACCCCGCTCGGCGGCCTCCGCCATCACGGCGACCAGCCTCTCAAGATCTGTCGGTACGCCGTCCGGATGGTCCTCCCGTACGTTCGTCTCCTGGTCAGCCAGCAGGGCGAACGGGGCGACCTCGATTCGTTCGCGCTGTCCTCGTCGGGTCGCTGCGGACACCAACGCGGTCTGCACCCCGATCACCTCGCCCGCACCGAGCCGGACGAAGGCGCGGCCGGGCCTGCGCCGGTCGATGTCGGCCGCCTGCCGGGTGCCCAGCACGTCACGGGAGTCCGCCTCGTCCTGGACACGCAGCGCGACCCGCAGGTTCGTGTTCGCCCGGATCTTGCCGTCCACGACCCCTTGCGGTCGCTGTGTCGCGAGCAACAAATGGATGCCGAGACTGCGGCCCCGCTGCGCCACGTCGACAAGCGCGCCGAGGAAGCCGGGCAGTTCCACCGCGAGAGTGGCGAACTCGTCGATCACGATGAGCAGCCGCGGCAACGGCGGGTCGGGGGCCACCAGGTCGACGATGTCGCTGACACCGGCTTCCCGCAGGCGTCGTTCCCGGTGCCGCAACTCTGCCCGCAGGCAGCGCAGTGCCCGCGCGGCGAGGTGTTCGTCGAGATCGGTGACCAGCCCGACGGTGTGCGGCAGCGAGGCGCAGGCGTCGAAGGCGCCGCCGCCCTTGAAGTCCACGAGCAGGAAGGTGAGCGCGTCCGGCGAGTGCGCGCACGCCAGCGACGCCACCACCGTCCGCAGGAACTCGCTCTTGCCCGCGCCGGTGGTGCCCACCACCAGCCCATGCGGTCCGTCGCTGTGCAGGTCCAAGGTCAACGGACCGTGTTCGGTCATCCCGATGGTGGCCTGCATCCCGGAGATGCCGCGTCGCCACCACTCACCGATCGACAGCGGGTCGAGCTCCTCGACCGGCCGTCCCAGCCCGTTGGGGCCGGACAACACGCTCCGCAGCAGGTCCACCAGGCGGGCGTGGGCTGGCAGCAAGGCCGCCGCGACAGCCTGCTCCGGGTCGGTCCAGCGGGCCAGTGCGCGCGCTGCCGGCCCGCACACCTGCTCGGCGGCCCGCACGGCGAGCAGGCCCGACGTCCGCTCGCCGGTGACCGCGTCGGTCAGGTCGGCGGTGCCGTCCGGCGCCAGTTCGAGGAAGCACTGGCACACCGAAGGCAGCCGTTCCGTGCGCCCGCTCACCACAAGCGCTCGACCGCTGCCGCGGGCAAGCCGGCCGAGCATCGATGCGACGCGCCCGGTCAACAGGTCATCGCCGTCCACCACGACGACGGTGTACGTGGCGCCCGCCCCGCCCGTGCTGGCCCCGCCCTCCACCACGAGTGCGGTGCGAGACGGCGGTGCCGTGTCGGCGACCAGCCGGGTGAGCAGTTGTTCGGTGGCGGCCGCGTCGGAGGCGACCCGCAGCGTCCCGTCGTCACCGCCGAGGTGCGGCAGCCACTTCAGCCAGTCCCACCCGGCCAGCCGGTCCGGCTGCACCACCAGGGCCAACGCCAGGTCGGCCGGTCCGTGCCGGGTGACCAGATCCAGCACGACCGCGGCGACTGCGTTGCGCGCGGCTGTGCCAGCCCCGACGACGCCCAGTCCTGAGCGGTCCCGCAGGTTCACGTCGACCGGTACGTCCGGCAGCCGGGACCGTTCGGCGAGCGCCTCGCTCAGCTCCGGCCGTCCCGCCAGCTCCTCGGCACCGCGTCGACCCAGCTCCGGCCGCCACGGTCGGGCACCCACGCCGACCACCACCCGCAGCTCGTCCGTGTCGCCCGGGCGCACCTCCCACAGCCCTCGACCCGACACCGCCCGGCGTACCAGACCGGCCAGCCCCGGATAGGCGGCGCGGGCCGCTGCCGCCACCGCGGTGCGCGTGGCGTCCAGGTCGGTGCCGAAGCGTTGTACGGCCGCCGCAGACTCCCTGGCCAACCGGATGGTGTCCTTCTTGGCGCGGTGCCGGGACTCGACCCAGCGGGCCAGCGCCATCAACGGCGTCATCGCGACCATCACCAGGAAGAACGGGCTGAACACGAAGGCCATCACCACGCCGATCGGCAACGGCGCGATGAGCAGCAGCCAGGACAGCGGCGCGGGTACGGACACCGGGGCCGGCGCGGCCGGCACCGGCACCTGCTCTGCCGGCGCGGTGGTGGCCACCCGGGGCGTACGGATCAGCGGCTCGCGGCCACCCGTCGCCTCGCCGGTCGACGGCGCGGGCCACAGTAGGGGCGCAGGCAGGTCGGCCGGGGCTGCCACCCGGAAGGCCGTGTCGCTGAGCCGCAGGTAGGTGCCGTCGTGCAGGTCGGCGTCGGGTTCGTCGTCGGTGAGGTCCCGTCCGTCCACCCGTACGGGGCAGCTGTCGTCGACGACCGTCGCGGTTGCCCGCAGCTGGTTGGTCGTCTCGATGTGCACCAACGGTCGGGTGACGGTACCGAAGTCCACTCCGGCCTGCCGGCTGCGTCCGATCGCGAACGTGCCGTGGTCGAGTGCGATGCTCTGGCCACTGTCGGGCCCGGCCACCCGGCTCAGCTCGACGACGGGCCGTTCGGCCGGGCCGCCCGACCGGTCGGTCGACCGACCCGGTGCCGCCGCCCGTACGCTCAGCTCCGAACCGGCCCAGATCGGCAGGTCCGCGAGGAGGCTGTCGCCGGGAACTTCCACGCCGTCCACCTCGATGGTCAGCTCGCCGGCCGCGACCCGGGCGGTGAGCGGTCCGACCAGTTGGTCGAGCAGTTCACTGACGGTGACGTCCGGGGCGGCAGTGACCAGGCAGACGTCACGGGTGCTGAACCGTGGGCCGGCGTGGACCGGCTGCTGCTCTTCGATGCGGACGCGGAGCCTCATGACCACAGTTCGCCGCCGGGCACGCCTGCGGTTCCCTGCGGCGCGATATTCGGAAGATTCACGAGGCGCGATCAATTGCGTATCGTGGATCGGTGGCCGAAAGATCTGCGCCGGGTGCGACAGCCGTGTCCGGCTCGTCGGCGGAACCACCGGACACGGGGGACGGGCGGCGCGAGCTGCCGCCGGCCGTGCTCGTGCGTTTTCAGGCGGGGGACGCCGATGCGCTCGGCGAGGTCTACGACCGTTATTCGCGTGCGGTGTGGGCCGTCGCGATGACTGTCACTCGCGCCGACCACCTCGCGCAGGAAGCGCTCCAGGAGACGTTCATCCGCGCGTGGAAATCCGCGTCGACGTACGACCCGGAGCGGGATCTCGGCCCGTGGCTGTTGACCATTGCGCGGTACACGGCGCTGGACCTGATCCGGCGCGAGCTGCGTCCCACCCGGGGTGGTCACGAGGCCGAGCACGACGCGGTGGTGGAGGCACCCGACCTGGACGTGGCATGGTTGTCCTGGACGGTGCAGGAGGCGTTGCGTCAGCTCGCCGACCATGAGCGGGAGATCATCCGGCTGTCGTTCTTCGACGACCTGACCCATGCGCAGATCGCCCAACGGCTGGACCTACCACTGGGTACGGTCAAGTCGCGCTCACACCGGGCACACCGGCGGCTGGCCGAACTGCTGGCCCACGTGCGGGATCCCCCGCAGCTGGACGATGGCGGGAACCAGACCGGCACCGGGGGGCGAACAACAATCGGTAGAGCGGGCAGCGAGGGGAGGAGCGACGGGTGAGCACCGCACCACAGACCTACGGGGGCGCAGACGACCAGTTCGTGGACATGCTGACCGGGCACCTCGATCGGCACGCGAGGCGCACCCCCGGGCGGAAGAAGGCGGCGGCGCAGAGCGCCGACCCGGCCCTGCTGGCTGCGGTGGTCACCGAGTTGCGCGCCGAGACCACCTGGGCGTCCGGTCCACCGCCGGCACTTCGGGACAGCATCCTCAGCCGGGTACGGGCGCACGCCGCCGAGCAGCACGCAGCCGAACCGGCGCCCGATCCGCTGTCCGCGTCTGACCAGCTGTCCGTGCCCGAGCCGGTACCCGTGCCCGAGCCGACCGCCGGCCCGGCCACCCCGGTCCCGTCGGCGGACCCCGGCCCGCGTTGGTGGCATCCGGCGCAGTGGCGTCCCCGGATGGGCCGGCTCACCTGGGCGCTGCCCGCCGCCGCACTCGGTGCCGCGGTGTTCACCGCTGGTGTGCTGGCCGTCGACCGGATGCTCGACGCGCAACCGCGCGCCGACGTCTACATCGCCGCCGGCACGGAGCTGGCTCCGGAGGCGCGCGGCAAGGTGTCCGTCGTGGACACCCCGTCCGGGGCGTCCGTCGTGCTGGAGCCGGTCGGGCTGCCCGCCGCGGCGCCGGGCTCCTACTACGCGGCATGGCTCAAGGGACCGCGCGGCACCGTACCGATCGGGTCGTTCCACGAGCGCCGCAGCGGCGTACCCATCGAGCTGTGGAGTGGCGTGGACATCGCCGACTACACCACCTTCAGCGTCACCCTTCAGCAGGAGGGTGCTCCGCCGGCCCCGTCCGGCCTGGTGGTGATGACGGCGGCACTGAGCTCCTGAGCACAGCAGGGCTGGCGCGGTCCACCGCTACCGGTGACCGCGCCAGCGGGACAGCTTCGGCGCCCGTTCAATTGTTGGCCCACGACGGCGGTGCCGGCGGAGGCTGGGGTGCCGCGGGCGGACCGCCCGGCTCCGGCTGCCCCTGCCGGTCCCGCAACTCGGTGCGGTACTCCTCGTACGCGGCGGTGTAGTCGCGTTCGGCCGCCGCCACCTCGCGACACGTCTCCGCGCGCTCCCGACAGGTGACAGCGAGCTGGGTCAGCTCCGTGGCGACCTGATCGAGGATGGTGGCCGCGGCGTCCATCTCGTCCGTCACGATGTTTGTCAGCTGGCCACCAATCATGGAGCCGGGGCCGATCGCTGCCCGCGCGGGCTCCATGATCGTGCCGGCCATCTGGGCCGCCGCGTCCAGGACGGTTGCCGCGGCCTCGTAGTCCTCCGCGAATGGCACTTCGACGCTCCCTTCCGGTGCGGTGCCGGGCCACCTGCGCCGGGGGCCGGGGCGTCAGTACCAACCCCGGCCCGCGGCACGGCGACCCACCCATTCAGACGCGGGTGATCCCGGTGTTCATGATCTCGTCGAGCTGGACGGCCTGCGCGTCCATCGCCTGCCCCAGCGATCCGGCCGACTCCCCGGCCGCCACCGCGACGGCGTTGAACTGGGTGGCCACGTCGTTCAGTTCCCCACCGAGGCGGGCGAGGTCGGCCCGGAAGGTCTCGAAGATCTCTTGTACGCGCACCGTCGTCTCATTGACCCGTGCGTCGAGCTCCACGCCGACCTCCTCGGCCTGGGCCCGATTGGCGCCGGTCCACTGGACGCCGCCGAAGCTCGTGGTCACCGAGCGGGACTCCTGGCTGACCGCCAGCAGCGCCGAGACCACGGCCGTCTGGGCGTTGGTGATCTGCTCCTGGAGACCGGCGACCGCGCTGTCCGTCGTCGAGACGACGTTGCCACCACAGGCGGCGAGGCTGTCACCGAGGCTGCGGTACGCGATGGCGTGCTGCTGGATCTGGGCGACGTCGCCGCCGAGCATTCCGACGTTCATGACTGCTACCTCCCGATGTGGTCTTTCCGGGCGACCGGTGTCGCCTCGGTCGTCTGCATTCGCTGCCAGGTACCGTTTCGGTTCCCTCGCTCACCAGTCCGACCAGCCGTCGTCGACATCCAGGTCGAGCGGTGTGAACTCGTCGTAGCCGATGGCGATCCCGGGCAACGACTCCAGCTGGGGATCCCAGGCCATCGCATCGAGCGCCGGTCCCAGCAGAGCCGGTGCCCCGTCGTCGTAGGCCGCTGAGGGCTGCGTCTGGTCCCAGAAGTCAGCGCCGTACCCGAAGTCGACGGTCGTGCCCTCGGGTGCCCCGAGGCCGATCATCGTGTCGTATGCGGTGTGGTAGAGATCGGGTAGCTCGTACTCGGACACGTCGTCCCAGCTGGCCAGGTCCGTCGATCCCGCGGTGCCGTAGCGGTACAGGTCGTCCGGGGGCGGCGCGTACGCTCCGCCCGGATCGACGGAGAAGCCGTCCGGCAGACCGAGCTTGGGGCCGAGGGCGGCGGCGGACCCGATGTCCGGGTCCGGGAATCCGGGTCGTTCCGCGAACGTGGGCTCGAACGGTGCGCGGAACTCGTCCCGCACGTCGAACGCGAGCAGGCTGCCCGGTGGTGCGTGCTGCGCGATGCGCACGTCCGCCGTCGACACTCCGGCGAGTTCGGCGATGCGCTCCACCGCGAGTTCGCCGCTGACCGGGTACTTGACGGTTACCAGCGCGCCCGGGCCGATGGCCACGCCTTCGGCGAAGTCGCTCTGCTCGGCGAGCCGGAATCCGTCGCTGTTGGCCCGGAACCCGACGGCACCGATGTAGGGGATGTTCACCGCGGCCATCCCGTCGAGGGCAAGGGTGGGTAGCCGCAGGTCCAGGATCGGGCCGAGATTCACCTCGCCGGCAAGCGAGGTGACCAGACCGTAGTTGCCGGCCTGATACGAGAAGCCGGCAACGCCGCCGATGGTGAGACCATCCACCGGAGCCGTGTCGTTGTCGATCAGCAGCAGGCCGTTGCGGACACCCACGTAGACCGACTCGGACGCGTTGTGGGGCCCCTGGGCGGAGGCGCCCCAGCCCACGATGTTGAAGATGGACTCCTTGGTCCGCGAGCCGCCGTCGAGGACATGGTTCGCGATGAACGCCGGGTTCTGCGGCGCCGCCCAGACGTGGGACGGGCCGTCAGCCGGCGGCACGAACAACTGCCCGATGGGATGCAATTGTGGCTCGGCCGGCACCGGGACGTAGAACGGCGAGTCCGGGTCGCGCCCGAAGCCCTCGGGAAGGTTGATCCGTCCCAGCTCGTCCCGGGTGCTGGCGGTGCTGGTGAGGAGCAGGTCGCCGGAGGGTACGCCGGGCGGCTGGTTGCTGGTCGGGCCGCCGAACAGCGACGCGCCGGCCAGGCTGGCGAGACGGGTTCCACCGCCACCGATGCCGGGGTCGTCCAGGTCGTCGAGCCGGCTCTGCGGCATGTCCTCGGGGCGATCGAGGAAGAAGAGCAGGTAGCCGCCGGGAAGCTGCTTGATCTGTCCGGGGGCTGGCGGCATGCCACCCGGGACGCTCATCGCGCCGGGGCTCGCACCCGGTACCAATCCGCTGTCGCCGCCGTACACGGTGCCGTCGGGGCCCACGACCGTCGCACCGGGGGGAATGAACTGCGTTCCCGGTTGCAGCGGTATCGGCGTCGTCGAGCCGGGCAGCGTCATGGTCGGCTGCCCGGCGGCCGGCCCGCCGGTGGCCTGTGCCAGGACGAACCCATCGCCGAGCGTGTCTGCCCCGGCTCCGCCCGCCAGGGTGCTCTCCCCAGCTCCGCCCGCCAGGGTACTGATCGCCGGGGTACCGTTCGGCGGAGCCGTCCCGGCCGATCCCGGCAACGGGCCGAACGTCGTGGGCGCCGCGGACATCGTGGTCGCGCCGGCCGCCAGGACGAGCGACTCGTCCCCGCCGGCGGGACCGCCGGGTACGCCGGTCGGCCGCAGCGCGTCGAGCACGCTGCGGAGCCGCTGCACGACCAAGGGGGCGGCCAGTCTCGGGTCGACGCCCCGGAACACCCCTTCCAACACGACGCCCACCTCGGCGACACGCTGCGCGACCACGGCCGCGTCCGGCCCGACCTGCGGCGCGGTACGGGCGATCCGCAGCGCCTGGGCGAGTGCCTGCCCGGCGACGAACGGTCGCCCCGCGTCGACCGCGGAGATGGCCTGCGCCAGGCTCGCCATGATCCCGGTGCCCTTGGCCAGGTCGGCCAGGTCGGTCCGGGTCTTGGGGTCGAAGTCGAAGGCCGTTCCGGCGACGGTCTTCGGGTCACCGAGGACACCCCTCGGGTTCAGCAGCGCCGCCGCCCCGGCGGAGACCACCGCGAGGCCGTTGCCGAACGCGGCCAGTGCGTCGCCTCGGTCGAGAGCCTGGATCACGCCGGCTGCCGGAGTCACGAGTCGGGTGACGTCGCGTACGGACGTACCGAGTCGCACCAGGTCGAGCGCGAGATTCTTGTCGATCAGGTCGAGGCTCGCCAGCAGCGGTCCGCCGTTGCCCAGGACGCTGCCGGCCGCGCCGAGCCCCGCGGTTATCGCACCGATCACCGTGTTCGCCTGGGACGCCTGGAACACCGACGCGCCGATGTCGAAGGCGCGTTTGGCGTTGCGCAGCACGTCCAGGGTGGTGCCGGCGTCGAAGAGGTCGCCCACGATGCTGCTCTGCCCCACCAGCTTCGCCGCTCCGGCCGCCGTACCCAGCAGGTCTGCCCCGGCGGTGAAGGCGGAGAGGCCCGCACCGATGGCACCCAGCCAGTTGCCGTCGATGGCATGGCTCACCGCTTCGACCGCGTTGACCGCCAGGGTGGCGATCCCGACGGCCTGTAGGCCGGGGACGACGAGACTGGCGACCCCGAGCGCGATCTTGCCGATCTGGAAGATCGCCTTGAACGGGTTGTCCTTCCAGGCGGTCACGATGGCCTTGCCGATCGACTTGACGGTGTCGAAGATCCGGGACAGGAAACCCTTCTTCTTCTTTTTCCGCCGGCTGATGTCGGTCAGCACCCCGAGGTCGTCGAAGGTGACGTTGAGCTTGTGTTTGCCGAGGTCCTGACTGCGGCCACCGGGAATGCCCCACTGGCGGGCGAGGATCAGGAACTCGGGGCTGCGCTCGACCGCGTCCCGGCTGCGCAGCCGCAGTCGACCTCGGCCGAGAGCGTCCACCACGTTGGCACCCACCACGGCGGTCAGCTCGCGTTCGGTGAGCGCCGGAGCTCCGACGACGGCCAGGGAGCGGAAGGCCGTGACGACCCGGTTGATGCGCTCGCGCAACTGCGGCCCGTCGGTCGCGCCCCGCAGGTAGCTCAGCGCCCCCACGAACTGAGCCTGGACAGCCGGCGACTCGGCCATCGAGCGGGGGATCTGACTCGCGACGAGCGCGAAGAGCTGCTGTTGGATCGGTTGGGTTAGCTCGATGGGTGTCGCGCTGCTCAGATCGACCCCGGCGGCGGTCATCGCCTGGTCCACGAGCCCGGCCAGGCCGACGGTGTACGACTCGTCGATCGCCCCTGCCGTACGGCCGAACCGCAGGACGACGTCGATGCCCGCCTCGTTGAAGAACGCCGTCGGGTCGGTGTCGCCCTCGAATCCGGTGGGCAGCAGCGCGCTCTGCACCATCCGATTGGCGCGCAGGAACGCTACCGCCGCCGCGAACCGGGCCGCCGGGGTCGCCGCCGTGGCACCGGGATCGGTCCAGCCGACCCGGGCGGCGAAGGCCAGCGTCTGCCCGAGTTGCGTGTCATCGGGCGCGGTGGTGTCCCGGCCCACGAGGTGGGCGGGCAGCCAGTCGGCGATTGCCGCGAACTCGACCTCGGCGGCGGCGATCTTCGCGGCCAGCTCTGCCGGTGCGCTCTCGGCGGTGGCGAAGTCGTGCGTGGCCAGCACGTCGCCCAGTCGCGGGAGATCGGCCGCGCGGGCGAGGCGGTGGTCCAGCTCGACGGTGCCGGCGACCCAGTCCAGCAGCCGCTGTGGGTCGGCCAGCACGTCGTTGACTGACCGTCCGTCGGACCAGAAGTCCTGCCAGAACACCTCGGTGGTGCGTTCCTCGGCCCGGCGCCGGAACAGGCCGAGGAAGCCACTGCCGGTCTGCTCCCCGTCCACCTGCGGCACCGGTGGTCCGGCGTGTTCGATGCCCAGCGCGAGGGCCAGCACTCGCAGGTCGGGGAGCAGTTCGGCAGGGAGGTCGGGTCGCTGCCCGGCCAGCAGCGCCGGCATCAGCACCGGCGACAGGCGAGCGAGTGCCGCGTCCAGCGCCGCGTCCCTGCCGGCCGGGGCGAGGCCGACGAGGATGGTCCGCAGATCCCGTGGGCCGGCGAAGCCGAGCAGCGCGCCGAGCACACTGCCGAGTTCGGCGGTGGTCGCGCCGAGGCTGGTGGCCACCCCCCGGGGATCGATCGCGAACTGCTCGGCGAGGTCGGCCTTGTCGATGACCCCGGTGCCCAGGGTGGTGAACCCGTCCTGGACGAGGGCGAGTTGCAGGGGGGCCTGGCTGGTCAGCTCGGCGAGGTTGAGCGCGCCGACCACCTGACGCCGCACCGTCTCCGCGCGGGTTGCGGTGTCGCGGAGCACCCCGCCCAGCGCCCGCGCGCCCTGACTGTCGATACCGACGTACGCCATCGTCCGGCTCCTTCCCCCAACGCGTCCCTTGGCGAGGGTCGCGACAGCCCGGGTTCGCCGTGAGGGCGTGGACCGGTTCCCGACCCGTGTCGGGGAACCGAGCAGCGGGTGGCCGGCGAATGTGGGTTGTGCGGGCTGCCCGGTCCGGCACATTCCGCGTTACCGGCTTTCGGAGGTCACCATGTCCACACAGGTCAGCGCCGTGCCCGCAGGTGCCACGACACCGCTGTTCGATGCCAAGCAGGCCCGCGGTGACGCCGCCCGCCGGTGGGCCGGTACCCCGTTGGCCACCGAGCACTGGCTGGAGCGGGCGAGCGGCTTCCCGCGTGACGACGTGTCGGTCGACCCCGCGGCGGCGGCCACGGTCGTCGCGGCTTCTCGTGGTTACCGGCTGACCCGTGGCCACCTGGCGGAGACGGTCGCGTTCGCCGAGTTCCTCGCCGGCGAGGCGTTCACCGCCGAGGAGCGCGCCGAGCTGGAGCAGGACGTGGTGGACGCGTTCGAGGACTCGCCCAAGCGGGCGCTGCAGTCCCTGCGTCCACTGTCCGGCGGGGTGCGGCGGGTGGCCGCCCTCAACCCGGTGCAGCGTGCGCAACGCCGGCTTCAGGCACTCACCGCCAGCTACCTGCTCGAACTGCGTCGCCAAGCCGACGGGCGCGAACTGAGCCCACTGATGGCGGTGGTGAGCCGGCACAATCCGGTGGTACGGCACTGGGCGTCGGCGGGGGTGGTGCTGGTCGCCGACGCGCTGGCCGCGCGGATGGAACAGCATCGGTTGGTGCTGTGCCTCATCGGCCGCGACCTCGAAGCGCCGGCCCTGCTCGCCGAGCGCCTGCTGGCCCGGGCCGAGCAGGCAGGTCGCCTGGAGGTCGCCGAACTGGCCGCCTCGGAACTTCGCCTGCTGCTGCTGCGTGCCTGGTTGACCGACCTCGGCACCACGGCGCTCGCGAAGGTTCGGGAGGACGTCGACCGGGCGGTGCAGTCCGCACTCGATGTGGACATCGTCGTGCAGCACGTGGGCTACCGGGCGGCACTGGAGGTGGCGGATCAGGTGAACTGACTCCAGTATTCACGTGCCGCTGGGGCCGCGCTGCGCTGAGGTTTCACGGAGCAGCGCGTCACCGGTCCGGTAAAGCTCGATCAGTAACGGCTTGAGCGTCTGACCGGCGGCGGTGAGCCGGTAGACGGTGCGAGACGGAAAGCCCTTATGGCGGCGGCACTCGATCAGATCGTCAACTACCAACCTGGTCAGCCTCTCGCTCAGGACCTTCGCGCTCAGCGCTGGCAACGCGGCCCGCATCTGGCCGAACGAGCGGGGCCCATGCATCAGTTCCCGCAGGAGGAGCGTCGTCCATCGGCCGCCGACAGCGGCGAGCGCGACTTCCACGGGGCAGGTGGGCGCGGGATGTCTTGTCTCGCCGCGGGTGTCCGGGACCAGCTCACGATCCCAGCCGCTGCTCACCGTTTGGTTACCGGCGGCGGGCCCGGTTTGACTGGCCAGATGACCTTTGACTTCAACATCCATCCTGACAGTGTCCAGCTGACCGACGACGCCAGCCAACACCCGTGGATCTTTGCTCGGGCCTTCAACTCCGGTGATGTCGCTGCTGTGGAGCAGGTCTACGAACCGGATGGCGTCCTTGTCGCCGCGCCGGGCCAGGCTGTCACCGGCGCGGCCAGGGTGGCGGCCAACCAACGCTTCCTCGACGTGGGCCTGCCCATCGACGTTCGTCCCCGGCACGTCTACCTGGCCGACGACATCGCCCTACTGATCGTCGACTGGACGATCGACGGCCAGGGCGCCGACGGGCAGCATGTGCACCTGGAAGGCACCGCCACCGACGTGGCACGCCGCGGTCCTGATGGCTGCTGGCGGTACGTCATCGACAATCCGTTCGGCACCGCGAGGCTGTAGGCCCGAATGTTCGGGTCGTTGCCGAAATTGGGCGGCTCTATCCTGGCCGGCGGCGGGTCCGGGAATGACGTCTCCGAAGAGTTGGCCGGGGAATGAGAGCCGGTCGCGCTGGAGCCAGGTACCGTTCCCGTTGTGCTCCCGGGCCCGCCGTGATCAATTGACAGGAGTGCGGTGGCGCGCGGAGGCGAAACCGAGCCAGGTATGCCGGTTGCCCGCCCAGCACCATCCGATCTTCGGCGCTCTGCGTCGGGCGGTGCCGTCGCGTCCGGTTCCGCCGCTGATCCAGATGGCAGGGGTTCGGGCGTCGAGGGTGTCGCCGGTGGGCTTGCGGGAGCCGATGGTCATGAAGCAGTGATTGGGTTCGAGCACCTTCGGTTCCTGTAGCAGCCAGCTGATCCCCTCGTGGATGGTGAGCGGTGTTCGTCCGCGTTCGAGGATGGCCGGTAGCGCTTCGTTGGGACTCCAGTTGCGCATGTCGTCGCCGCGATCGGGTTCGCGGACGAGATAGAGCGGGCGGTCGGGTAGTGCGAGGCCCTCAATGGGTACGAACTGCTCAAGGTCGACCATGTCGTCGACGACGAAGCCGGGCTTGTCGTCACGGCGCAGCAGCGGTGCCAGTTGACGCGCGGTGGCCAGCTCGGGGTGCACGGCCAGCACGCACTGGGGTTCGTCTGGCAGCGCGGCGACGCAGGCGGCGAGTTCTGCCGGGCTGCTGCCGGTGACGTCGGCGAGCCCGGCGTCGAGCAGGCGGTGTAGTTGGTCGATCAAGCTCATCTGCTCTCCTGGTGGGTAGTGGTAAACGGACCATGGGCGAAAGCCTCGAGCTGCGGTCCGGCCGGATTCAGTGGCGCAGTCTGCGGTACGCCCGCGCCGACAGCGGTACGAAGACGGCGGTCAGCAGGAGCGGCCAGCCGACTGCCAGCCACACCGCCCCGGCGACCAGCGGCCCCTCGGTGATGCCGCTCGGGTTGCCGAACAGCTGACGGGCGGCGGTCGCGGTCGCGGACAACGGGTTCCAGGCCGCGATGTCGCCGAGCCAGCCGGGCATCGTCTCGGCGGACACGATCGCGGTGGAGAGGAAGCCGATGGGCCAGACCAGCACCTGTACCGCCATCGTCGCGCCCTCGCCGCGGAAAGTCAGCCCCAGGAAGATGCCGATCCACAGGACGGCGAACCGCAGCAGGAGCAGGAGCAGCACGGCCAGGGCCGCCGACGCTGGATCCGACGAGATCCGCCAACCGATGAGCAGGCCACCGATGATCAGGACCAGCAGTTCGACAGCCGAGTTGGCCATGTCGGCGCCGACGCGGCCCAGCGCCACCGACGCACTGCCGATCGGCATCGAGCGGAACCGGTCGGTGATGCCCCTGCGGGCGTCGTTGGCCATCGCGGTCGCAGTGGCCTCCACCCCGAACATCATGCTCAACGCCAGCATGCCGGGCAGCAGGAAGCTGATGTAGTCGCCGCCGCCCGGGACGCTGATCGCCCCGCCGAACAGGAAGCCGAAGACCAGCAGCAGCATGATCGAGAAGAGCAGGCCGAATACGGGTGCCCACGGCTGGCGTACCCAGTGGGCCAGATCCCGCTGGGTGATGACCCAGCCGGCGCGCAGTGTGGTCATCGCGCGACCTCCTTGCCGGTCAGGGTCAGGAACACCTCGTCGAGGGTGGGGCGGCGCAGCATCAGGTCCTCCGGGGTGACGCCAAGCTCGTCCAGGGCGCGGACGATCTCGGCGATCGCGACCACGCCGGTGCCGACTTCGAAGGTGATGGTGCGGGTGTCGGCGTCGATTGCGGGCGGCGCCTTGACGGCTGCCGCCATCCGCTGCGCGATGGACGTCAGTGGCTCGCGCAGCGGCACCGTGACGCTGACGCGGTCGCCGCCGACCTGGCGTTTGAGGGCGTCCGGCGTATCACTGGCAATGATCCTGCCGTGGTTCATGACGGAGATCCGGGCAGCCAACTGGTCGGCCTCATCGAGGTACTGCGTGGTCAGCAGGACCGTTGTGCCGCGGACGGCGATCGCGCGGACGGCGGCCCAGACCTCGTTGCGGGCGCGGGGATCGAGGCCGGTGGTCGGCTCGTCGAGGAACAGCACCGCGGGGGTCAGGATGAGGCCGGCGGCGATGTCGAGCCGGCGACGCATCCCACCGCTGTAGGTCGAGACCGCCCGGGTCGCCGCGTCCGTCAGGTCGAAGGTGTCGAGCAACTGGTCGGCGCGCACCCGGGCGTCGGCGGAGTTCAGGCCGTAGAGTCGGCCGAACATCACCAGGTTCTGCCGGCCGCCGAGGACCTCGTCGACGGCGGCGTTCTGCCCGACCAGTCCGATGCGGCGCCGGACCTGGCGGGCCTGGGTGCGCACGTCGAACCCGGCGACGCTGGCGCTGCCGCCGTCCACGTCGATCAGGGTGGCCAGCGCCCTGACCGCGGTGGTCTTGCCGGCGCCGTTGGGGCCGAGCAGCCCGTGGATGACACCGGGGGGCACGCTCAGGTCGAAGCCGTCCAGCGCGTGCACGTCGCCGTACCTCTTGCGTAGTCCGTCGGCGGTCAGGGTGTGGTTCGTCAACGCCGCTCCTAACTCCGTATGCCTTACGGAAATGGTGCGTGGTACACCGTACACCTCACGGGGTAATCTCCGCACATGGAAAGTCAGGACGTCGACCGCACGCTCGAACTGCTGTGGCGGCGCACCCTCGGCACGCCGCAGGGCTCACGGGGACCGAAGCAGCGGGCCACCATCGACGAGGTGGTCCGGGCCGCGATTGAGGTGGCCGACGAGGAGGGCCTGCCCGCCTTCTCGATGCGCAAGGTCGCCGATCGGCTCGGGCTGAAGCTGATGTCCATCTACACCTACGTCCCCGGCCGCTCCGAGCTGATCGGCCTGATGGTGGACGAGGTCGCGGGCGAGCAGAAACTCCCGCCGCACGAGGGCCCGCTGCGGCAGCGGATGACCCGGATCGCCGAGCAGCTGTGGGACGAGTTCCACCGGCATCCCTGGCTGCTTCAGGTGGAGAACAGCCGGCCGTGGATCGGTCCGAACGTCTCCGACCGGTACGAGTGGCAGCTCGCGGCCATCGAAGGTGCCGGTTTCACCGATCTCCAGATGGACCAGGTGGTCACGCTGCTGAGCGGGTTCACAGCCGGGATGGCGCGGGCATCGGTGGACGCACGGCGTACGGCGGAGCGGTCCGGCATCTCCGACGCCGAATGGTGGGAGATCAACGCGCCGGTTCTCGAGCGGGTGATGCCCGCCGACGCCTATCCGATCTCCGGCCGGGTCGGACGGGTGGCCGGCGAGGAGTACAACGCGATCGACGATCCGGAGCGAACGTTCCGGTTCGGGCTCGACCGCATGCTTGACGGGCTGGAGCAGTTTCTCAACGGCTGACCGCCGGCCGGGCTGTCGCTCAATGCATGCCACTCTTCCGATCGCCACGCTACGTAGCCGCGGTTCCGCTCCGGCTGTGCCGGTTACTCGCCGGCGCGGAGTACCTCGCTCAGCCGGTCGCGTCGCCGCAGCGCCGACTCGACAGGTACGACCGCCGCGACCGCCGCCAGCAGCGTCACGCTCACCAGACCGAGCAGCCACCACGGCAACATCGCAGCCGGGTCGGTGGCTTGACCGGTTAGCAGCCGCAGCTCAAGCGGACCGAGCGTCAGGCGGGCGAGCAGGGCGCCGAACAGCGGGCCGCAGATCGCGGTGACCACGACCGGCGGCAGCAGCTCTCCGGCGGCGACCCAGCGGGCGTCGCGTGGCCGTAGCCCGAGGGTTCGCAGCCGGGTCAGGGTCTGCCACCGCTCCGACGCACCCGCGGCGGTGGCGAGCGTGAGGCCGAGCAACCCCAGCGCCAGCAACACCGCGGCGGCCGTCCACGCCAGCCGCAGTATCCCTGCGGTCAGCGGAGCCACTCGCTGCGCCCGCTGGACGTCCGCGCGCAGCACGACGTCGGCGGCGATATCGCTGTTCGACACGGCCTGCGCCGCGCCGGGGCCGGTGACCCAGACGGTGTTGGGAACGGCGGGCAACCCCGCCTCGGCCAGGGCAGTGGCGTCCACGATGACGACGTCGCTGGCACCGCCGACGGAGGGAGCGGTACCGACCACCGCGAGCCGGATCGCCGGGGCGTCCTCCCGGGTCAGCTGCAGCCGCGTGCCGGTCGGCAGCTCGCCGTCGCTCGACAGGACCAGCGCCGGGACGTCTTCGGGGCCAGGACCGGGTGCCGTGAGCCGGGCGAGCGCCGGCGCGTCGGGCAGCGGGGTGGTGGCCAGCAAACGCTGGAACGCGGCGGCGTCCACGATTACCAGGCGCGGGGTGAGCAGTGTCGACTCGGTGAAGATGCGCGCCGAATCGGTCACCTGTGCGACGACGACCTGTCCCACGTCGGGTGCGGCGGCGATGCGCTCGGCGACGGTGGGCGTCGCGGCCTCGGCGTCGACGTCGAGGCGGGCGTCGGCGCCGACGGTGTTCCACGCGCCGTCGGCCAGGCCGCGGGCGACGGTCCCGCCGACGACAAGCGCGAACGAGGCGAGCGCCGTGGCGCTGACCAGAACCAGCAGCGGTAGCGCGCGTCCGGCCGTCGTGGCCGCCCGGGCGGCACCGAACACAGCCAGCGGGCGGCGCGAGCGCAGGGCCTGTCGGAGCACGAACCGTGCTCCGACAGGCAGCAGCCGTAGCAGGACGAGCGCGCCGGTGAGCACGCCCAGAGCGACGGCGCTGACCGGTAGAACCAGGTCGCCGGTCAGCTCGCCGGAGTCGCCGTCGGCGGCGACAGGCCGCAGCCCGCGCTGGTGCAGGGTGACGAAGGCGGCGACCGCGGCGATCAGCACGGCGGCCTCCACGGCGGCGCGGCGCAGCTGACCGGTGGCCAGGATCCAGCGCCGGGCGGCCGGGTTGGCGGGTTGGCGCCGGTCGCGGCTGGCGCGGGCGGCGGCGAGGGTGCCGAACGTCGGCCCGGCGACAGCACCGGCCAGCACCACGGGAACGGTCCAGGTCCAGGAGACGCCCGGAGCGGCCACACGGGCGAGCGCGAGCCCGACGGCGGCGGCCGACAGGGACACCACGGTGGACTCGATGATCAGTTCCGCACCGAGGTCGGGCAGCGCCGCCCCACGCTGCCGGGCGGCGGTCAGCGCCGGGGTACGGCGGCGGACCAGCAGATCGGCGGCGAGCAGCAGGACCAGCACCGTGGCGGTCAGGACTCCGGCGAGCAGGACGGCGGCCTGTGCGTAAGCGGCGCTGATCTGGGTGCGGGCGTCGCGCAGGACGGTGTCGAGCTGTGATTCCCACTTCAGGGACTGGTCACGGACGCCTGATGAGCCCGACGCCGCCTTGAGCCTGACCATCTGGCTGGCCAGCGCCGCGGAGGCGTCCCAGGTGAGCGCGTCGGGTTCGGGGGCGAAGTGGACGCTGCGCCGCAGTTCGTCCTCGTCGAAGGCGAGCCGGGCGTCCGGCAGCGACTCACGCGACAGCAGACCTGCGAACCGGGTCGTGCCCACGCCGTCGGCGCCGGGCACGGGGCGCAGCAGCGCCGGGGCGAGTCGCCAGGCAGGGTCGCTGCTGTCCGCGGGTCGGTAGATCCCACTGATCCGGACGTCCTTGTCGCGCCTCTGTCCGTCCTGCACCGGGATTCGATCGCCGGGGCCGAGGTCGAGGGCGGCGGCGTCGTCCTCGGAGAGGCCGACCTGCACCGGCCAGGGCGGTCCGTTGTAGGGAACCTCGATGGACGGTTCGGGGATGGCGGGGCCGGGCGCGCTGCCGGCGATCCAGGTCACCTCCGGGCCGCCGACGTCGTCGGCCAGGTAGGTGAGTTGGAAGGTACGCGGCACGCTGCCACCGGTGATGCGCAGGATCGGGCCGCTGACAACGGCGGTGGGCGGGAGCAGCGCGGCGTCCAGGTCGGGCCCGAGGGCGTACGCTGCCCGGGCGCGGAAGTCGTCGACGTCCTCGGCGAGGCGGGATATCCGGATCCGCCCGCCGGTCGGGCCGTCGTCGCGTTCCCAATTGGCGTGCACGAGCACGTTCGAGGCGTGGCTGGCGCGGCGGACCGTGTCCTGGACGGCGTCGTCGGCGGCGGCACGCAGCAGCGCCGGCACGGCCCCGGCGAGCAGCGCGACGGCCGCGATGACCGCGGCGGTGAGCAGCAGCGGTCCGGCGTCGGCACGGCCACGCCCACGGACGCTGGGCCAGTGCGGCGCCGGCCACCGCCGGGTCAACCAACCGTTCACGGCGTCACCCGCAGGTGCGCGGCGTCGGCCCGGCGGACCTGGACGACGACCACGGCGGCGACCGCCAGCAGGCATCCGGCCAGCAGCGCGGCGAGCAGCGCGGCCTCGGCCGGCCATGGCCAGTGTGGCTGGACGGCCGGGACTGGCGCGGCACCGGTGTCGGAGCGTACGAGCAGGGGAGCGACGACGCGGGTGGCGAGCGCGCCGACGGCCGCGCCCGCTGCGAGCAGCGGCAGCAGCACTCCGGCATGCTGGCCGAGCAGCACGGCCCGGATGTCGCGCCGGGACATTCCGAGACCGCGCAGCCGCGCCACCTCGACGGCGCGGACCTGGAGATCACAGGTGACGTGCAGGACGATGCCGGCGAGCAGCAGCAGGGCCGCAGCCGGGACGACGAGCCGGAGCGCGGCCGGCAGCCCCGCGTGCAGCGGGCCGCCGGTGAGCCGGGCGGTCTCCGCCTCGCGGGTCGTGACGGTGCCCAGGTGCAGGGCGGTGGCCCGCTCGGCGGCACCGGGACCGGCTGGGTGGCCGACCCACCAGGCGTCGACCGGGAACGTCAGGTCGCCGGCGACGGCGCGGGCCCTGGAGAGCGTGTCCAGGTCGGCCAGGACGGCGACGGCGCCGGGGGCGGACGGCACGGTCGGCACGATCTCGGCGACGACGATCGGCACGGGCGTGGTGCCGACCGTGACGCTGAGCCGGCTGCCGCCGCTGGCACCGACCTCGCTGGCGAAGCGGGCGGAGACGGCGACCGGCACCGGTCCGGGGTCCGGGAAGGCGGTGGCGACGAGGTTTGGCGCGGTGTAGGCGATGCCCCCGAGGTCGATGGAGGCCGCCATCCGGAGCGCCGTTCCCGTCGGCGTGGCGGAAAGTCCCACGGTCGGGTCGCGCAACGTGCTCGGGACCGTCTGCACGGACGTGGCGGTCCAGTCCGATCCGTCAGCCGATCCGAGTCGCGGCACGGTCAGGGTGACGTCGATGGTGGTGCGACCGCCGACCGGGAACCCGGCATCCGGCCCGGCCTCGACCGGCAGGGACACCGCGACGAGGCGCAGTCCGTCGGCGCTCGCGCACCCGGGCAGCCGGTGCTTCCGGCCGTCGAGCGGCACGGGGGGACCGGTGCAGGGTGTACGCAGGCCGGTGGCGTCCTGCAGCAGCAGCCGTGGCGTCACGACGAGCGAGGTCTCGCCGGTCGCGGTTCCGCTCATCACGAGGGGGGAATCAACCGGAACCGGGACGCCGGTGACCCGGGTCGGTGGGGCGAGCCTCGCCGCCACGTCCGACCACGTACGGTCGCGGTCGAGCCGCCCGCGCAACAGCGCGTCGGCGCGGGTGGTGTCGACGGCGACCAGGCGCGGCGTATCGCCGGCGGTGCCGAGCCACTGACCGACGGCGGTACCACGGTCGAGGGCCGGACTGACCGTCCCTTCGGTGGCCGCGCCGACGACCGCGCCCTCTCCGGCCACCGGCGCCGTACCGAGGGTGAGTGCCAGGTCGGTGCCGACGGAAAGCGCGGCCTGATCACGCTGCGACTGGTGCCACGTGGCGTCGAAGGCGAGGCCGAAGGTTCCGGCCGCGCAGGCCAGCCCGACGAGCAGTCCGACGGCGACCGCCTGCGGTCGACGGGCGGCCTCGGCGACCGCCAGCGGAAGTGCCAGCCCACGGACGCGGTACGCCAGCCGGTCGGCGCCGCGCAGGGCGGGCAGTACCACCCGCAACGCCAGGGCGGCGCCTGCGGTGAGCAGCAGCGCCGGCGCGAGTACCCGGACCGCGTCGACGCGTGGGTCGGCGGCGGTGGGCTGCGCGTACAGCTGCCACCAGGCGACGGCGGCGAACACCGTGAGCATCAGATCGGCGCCGGACCGGGCCAGCAGCTCGCGGCGGGTGCGTCGGTCGTCGGCTGCCGGACCGGGCCGGACCGCCAGGACGGTGAGTACGGCGGCGAGTACCAGCGCGCCGCCGGTCACCGCGAGGACCTGGGTACCGGTGATGTCCGGCCGGACGGTCAGGCCGGCACCGTCCAGCGGCGGCAGCCGGGTCAGGCCGGCGTGCAGGGCCGACGAGGCTGGTATCGCGAGCGCGGCGGCGACGGCGGCGACGAGCCCGGCTTCGAGCATCGCGGTGGCGGCGAGTTGGCGGCTACTGGTGCCGATGGCGGACCGCAGGGCGGTCTCGTCGGCGCGTACCCGTGCGGTCAGCCGGCCCGCGAGGACGAGTGCCGTCGCGGCCAGGACACCGCCGAGAACGGCGATGGCGAACACGACGGCGGCGGTGACGTGCCGTTGGTCGTCGGCGGACCGCAGGGTCAGCGGCAGGTCGGAGGCGACCCGTGCGAGCCGGACGCGGTCGCCGAGGGTGGCGGCCAGCCGGCGGTCGGCACTGCGGACGGCCCTGGCCACGGCCGCCAGGTCGCGACGGTTGGCTTGGGACAGGTCCGGGTGGGCGGTGACCTCCATCCGGTCGACTGTGGCACCGGTGGCGACCAGATCGGCGAGGTCGACGAGGAACGGGCCGTAGGCGTTGACCGGCTGCCGGAAGCGGCCGTCCTGGTGCCCGATGGCGGAGCCGGTCGCGGCCAGCGGGTCTCGGTCCCAGCCGCGCCCCGGCAACGGGCGGACCACACCGACGACGGTCAGGTCGATGGCCGGGACGGGCGCGTGGGCCAGCTCGGCGCCGAGGCGTACCCGGCTACCGGGAGTGAGGCCGAGCAACTGGGCGGTGGACTCCAACACCACAGCGTCACCACGCTCTTGCGGCCAGCGCCCGGTGACCAGGTCGGCTCGGGTCGACAGGTCGTCCAGTCCCGACAGGTACGCCTGGGGCGGGACGGTGGTGCCCGGGGCGATCGTGGGCGGCAGCGCCCGCAGCACTGTCGACGCCCGCGCGGTTGTGGTCACCGGGAACGGTGCCAGCGCGGCAGCCACCACGGTGCGGGTGTCGGCGGCGACGGAGAGCGCGTCCGGGCCCTCGACGGTGCCGGTGTAGACGGTCACGTCGACGGCGACGGGAGCGGCGCGGGCCATGGCGACCTCCAGCGCCCGCTCGGCGGTGCGAGTGCTCAGCAGGGTGCAGGTGCCCAGCAGGGTCGCGCCGACCGTGACGACCCCGATGAGGGCCGCCAGCAACGGCCACTGCACGCGGGCGCGCCGGGTGACCAGCCTCAGCATCGTCGCGTCACCTGGCATCCGACACGGGCTCGTCAGGTCGCCCGGCTGTCCCCTCGTCGAGGTGCCCGTCGTGGATGCGGATAACCCGGTCGGCCAGTGCCATCATCACCGGATCGTGGGTGGACACGAGTGCGGTGACGCCTTCGGACTCGACCACCCCGCGCAGCAGAGCCATCACCGACAGCCCGGTCTCAGCGTCCAGTTGCCCGGTGGGCTCGTCGGCGATCAGGAGCCGGGGCGAGGCGGCCAGCGCGCGGGCGATCGCCACCCGCTGCTGCTGGCCACCGGACAGCTCGGCCGGCCGCTGCCGGGCGTGGTCGGCCAGGCCGACCAGTTCCAGCAGCAACTCGACCCGCCGCTCGCGCTCGGCCGGGGCGACGCGGGCCAGCCGCAACGGGGCGGCGACGTTCTCCGCAGCCGACAGCACCGGGATCAACCCGAAGCTCTGGAAGACGTACGACACCTTCTCGCGCCGCAGCCGCGACAGGCCGTCCTCGTCGAGCGCGGTCACGTCGGTTCCGTCGACGTGCACGGTGCCGGCGTCCGGGCGATCCAGGCCACCGATGGTGTTGAGCAGGGTGGTCTTGCCCGAGCCGGACCGCCCGACGAGCGCCACCATGGAACCGGCGGCCACGTCGAACGACACGCCGCGCAGGGCGTGTACGACGGTCGGCCCGGTACGGAAGCGCCGGTGCACGCCACGCACACGCAGCAGCGGCTCGCCACTCATTCGCCGTTCCCCGCGTCGGGGCGGATCGTGATGTGGTCCGGTTCCAGGGCCAGCCGGACCCGTCGGGTCAGCGCCAGCGCCTGGCGGAAGTCGCGGGGCACCTGCACCCGCCCGGCCCGGTCCATCACCGCGTACTCCTCGGCGATCGTGTGCGTGTCGCCGCGCGCGTCGGTGGTGGTGCGGCGCAGCACCTCGCTGCTGGTGCGCCCGTCCCGGATCGCGACGGTCCGTTCGACCTGGCCGCTGACCTCCGGATCGTGGGTGACCACGACAACGGTGACGCCGTAGCGCCGGTTGACCTCCCGCAGCACAGCGAAGACCTCCGCGGACGTGGCGGCGTCCAGCTCGCCGGTCGGCTCGTCGGCGAGCAGAACCCGCGGCTGGTTGGCCAGCGCCACGGCGATCGCGACCCGCATCTGCTGCCCTCCGGAGAGTTGCCCGGGACGCCGATCGGCGCAGTCGGCGACACCGAGGCTGTCGAGCAGCTCGGCGGCGCGCTCCCGGCGCTCCACCTTCGCGGTACGCGCCGCCGTCATCGGCAGGTCCACCATCTCCCGCGCGGTCAGGTAGGGGATCAGATTGCTCGCGGTCTGCTGCCGGACGAACCCGACGGTGTGCCGCCGGTAGTTCACCCGGTCCGCTCGGGACATCGCCAGCAGATTCCACCTGTCGACCCGGACCCGCCCGGCGGTGGGAGCGTCGACGCCGGCCAGGATGGAGAGCAGCGTCGACTTGCCCGACCCGGAGGCACCGACGACGGCGACCAGCTCGCCGCTCTCCACGGTCAGGTCCAGTCCCTGTAGTGCCTGCACCTCGATCGAACCGGTCTGGTAGATCCGCACCAGGTTCTCGCAGACGATGAGCGCGTCCCGGCCGAACTCGGGCGCCCGCTCGGACGGCTTCGGCAGGGACAGCGGTGTGCTGGACAATCCGTCCTCCGTCCGGGTCGTGCCGATGTCGAGCCTGCCTCGGGTAGTGGTCCGGCCCACCAGCCGGGCACGTGTTGTTGCCTGGCCGGCACGCATGGTTACCTGATCCGTCGGGCGCCCTGATGGTCGCGCTGACACAGATTGAAGCAGTTTCGCAATCGGCGGCTCCGTTGACCATGCCCCTGCGCGTTCCGCGGCCCCTCAGGTCGAGCGAAACCGGTGAAGAACCGCCACGGGTCGTGTGGTGACCCCTGCCGCGGCACGTGGGCGACCTGTTGGCGCTGGGGCGACCTCGCGGACCCGTCGGGGCATCCTTCCGGTGTCCTCAGAAAGTCCTCAGACAATCGAAAAGGTTTGGCCCGGCTGTTCCCGCAGGCTCTGAACCGGGTCCGCACCGGCGGCCCCGGAGCAGAGGGAGAGCTTCCGCGGTGACCACGGGTCATAGCACCGCCGATGCCGTTGGCATGGGTCAGGGCGGTCTGCAGGGACAGGGCCGGCGAGCCTGGAAAAAGAGATCCGGAGAGACCATCCGGAACAGCTGTGACACGGCGGGCCGGGTCGGACGACGGTCACCTGGTGTGATGCGTGCCCCGGCCCAGTCAGCGACGGCCGAGCAGTTCTATGCCGACCTGGTGGCACAGAATGGCGCCTCCGTTCGCGCGTACCTGCTCCGTCTGACCCGCAACCAGAGCATCGCCGAGGACGTCTATCAGGAGACCCTGCTGCGGGCGTGGCGTCACCGGCGGAGGCTCGTCGGCCGGGAGGGCTCGATCAGGAGTTGGCTGTACACGGTCGCGCACAACGCCGCCGTGGACCAGCTGCGTGGACGACGGTCGCAGCCGGTGGGGAGTGAGGTCTGGGACAGCATCCAGCAGCCCGTTCCGGACCATGCCGATGCGGTCGTGGCCAGTGCCGCCCTCATGCCGGCCCTACGCCGGCTGACCGCGGAGCACCGTGACGTGATCTTCGAGCTCTACTACCGCCGCAGTACGGTGACCGAGGCCGCGAGATCCATCGGCATACCGCCGGGAACCGTCAAATCCCGGGCTCACTATGCCGTCCGGGCATTGCGGGCCGAGCTGGCGTCGGCGGCTTCGTCCGGTCCGGGCACCCCTTCATGAGCCGGCGGCACACCTCCGGATTCAGCATCCTCGGCATGGACCGGGATCCGACCCCCGGGGACCCGGATCAGATCGATCAGCTGGCCCGCTTCTACGAGGAGATCCGGGACGACGCCCAGACCGGCGTGCGGGTCCTCGGGCGGGGCGGATCATTGTCGAGAGCGCGCGGCGAATCGATGGAGAAGCTGCGGGACATGCTCGACAGCCTGCCACGCAAGCTGCAGCAGGCGGTCGACTCCTTCGACACGGCGGCACAGGCGTACCGCATCTACAGCCGGGCGCTGCGCGAGCAGCAGACCCGCATCGACACCGCGATGGATCAGGCGACCGAGGCCGTGCAGGTGGTACGGCTTGCCGTGCCGCGAGTGGCCGTCGACGCCACACCGGGGCAGGAGGCGGCGGCGCGGTCGGCGGCCAACGAGATCGACGGCGCACGGGACCAGCTCTCGGCCGCGCAACGACTGGCCGCCGACGCCCGCCGACTGCGGGAGGCCGCGTCCGCGCGATGCAATCGGGCGCTCGACGACGCCGCCTCGAAGGCCATCAAGCCACCGCCGCGGCGCAACTTCTTCCAGCGCATCGGCGACTTCTTCCGGAACAACCCAATCCTCCGCTTGATCATCGACGTCGCGATCGCCGTCGTCGGGGTGCTGCTGCCGGTGGTCGGCATCGTGCTCGCCGCGGTAGCCCTCGTGGTGACGGTGGCGGTTCAGGCTGCGAACGGAAACTTCGAGTTGGGCACGCTCGTGGTGGGCCTGGTGGCTCTCGTGCCCGGAGCGAAGCTTTTCGGTCCGTTCGTGCGAGGTGCGAAAGCGGTAGCGCCTGGCCTGGTGAAGACGGCCGGCAGCGGAGCCGCGGCATTCGGCCAGTTCGGCCGGAACAACACCGTCATCAGTGGCCTGCTCCGGTTCGGTGGCCGCGGTGGTGGCTTCGGCAACCAGGTGGTGACCGATTTCGGTAAGGGCGTGGTGGAGGAGGTCGCAACCATCGGCCTCAACAAGCTCGGGAAGGCCAACGACGCAGACTTCAACGCCGCCTCGATTTTCGGCGGTGCGGCGGCGGGTGCCGCCGCCGGAGGTCTCGCCGACGGCTTCCGGAAGGGCTTCACCGGCGATCCGGATTTCGATCTTCCTCCTGGTGGTGGCACCGAGGGCTTGTCGGGGGCGAACACCGCGCGTGGCGGTGACGGTGCGCCCGCCGGTGACATTCCCAGCGGGGGCCGCGCATCGGCCACCGAACCCGTCTCCGCGGGTGGCGGGCCGCCGGGTGCATCCACCTCCATCGACCCACCGGCCAGTAGCCCGGCACCGTCGTCTGCTTCCGGCGGCGACGGCTCTGCCGGCAACGTCCCGGCACCGACTGCTGCTGCTCCACCGCAGCCGGCTCCAGCACCGGTGACCAGCGGCGCACCCGCTGCCGGCGGTGGGACGGGCGGTGCCGATCCGGCCACCGCTGCTCCTGCGCCGACGCGACCGCCAGGAACGGATCAGCCCGCGGCGGTCACCGAACCGGCGGCCAAACCGGCGGCCAAACCGGCGGCTGAACCGGTAGGTGCCGGCCCGGTGCAGCCGGACGCGCCCCCGAACGGCGAGGACGCACCGGACGCTCGCAAGGTCGACGAGGAGCCGGCCGGTGAGAAGTCCGTCGAGGAGCGTGCGGGCGAGGCGGTGACGGGGATCGTCTCCAGCGGTGCACGCGACGCGGCATCGGCCGCCATCGAGAACGAGGAAGCCGAGGATCCGCCGACCGACGCGGTGGTCGAGGCGGCTGTGCAGGCGGGATTCGTGTTGGGCGCAGCTGACGCCGCCACGGGCGCGTCAACGTCCGAGCACGACACCGGCATCACCAGGAAGTTCCGCAGGTAAGAACCGGCCGGCGGCCTGCCGGTGGCTGTTCAAGAGATCAAGGAGTGTCACCATGCCCGATTTCGCGGTCAACAGTGAAGAGACCGCCCAGACCTCGGCGGCGCTGCTGAACGACTTCTCCCAGCTTCAGGACAAGCTGGTCGAGGTACGCGGAAAGGTGCAGAACCTGCTCGCGCAGGGCTACCGCACCCCGGCCGCCCAGCAGAAGTTCCAGCCGTTCTTCGACGAGTTCGCCAAGGGATTCGACCAGGTGAACCAGGGCTTGCAGGGCATCGGCAACTACGTCCGTTCGGTCGGTGAGGCATTCGCCTCCACCGACCAGGACCTCGGCTCGCGTCTCGGCTGACCGCCGTTTCAAACGAATCGGACACGCCCGGCGTGCGCAAGCGCTGGGCGTGTCCGCTTGAGAGGAAAGGAGGAGGGTCGAGATGCGGCTCAACGTCAGTCTGGTCTCCGACGCCTCACCTGCGGCGGAGCCGCTGGTCGTAGAGGCGGAGCCGGGTACCTCGGTGGGGACGTTCGCCGCGGAGCTGGCCGACGCCGTCGGCGGCCGTCCCGGCACGCTGTTCCACGGTGCCCAACCCCTGGACCCGGGACTCTCGCTTGCCGCAGCGCGGCTGGGCGCCGGTGCCGAGTTGGGCCTGAATCGTCCGGCCCGGCCGATCGCCGGCCGGGCGGGCGCGGTGGAGGTGCGCCTGGTGGGCGGCCCGGGAGCCGGTGGGATCGTGCTCCTTCCCCCCGGGGAGTACGAGGTGGGCAGCGCGCCCACGTGCCGGGTACGCCTTGCCGGTGATGTGCCGCCGGTCGCCGCTCGGCTGCTGGTCACCGTGGACCGTACGGTGGCGGTGACCGCGGTAACGGCTGTCGAGTTGGATGGCGTTGCCCTGGACGGCACCGCCGAGTGGCCGGCTGGCCGTCAACTGGCGGTCGGCGGCGTCCTGCTGGAACTGGCCACCGGCGTGCCGGTACGCGCCCCGCTGACCCGTACGGCGGACGGGTTCACCTGGGAGTTCAACCGTCCGCCGCGGTTCTTCCCGAAGATCATGGGCGGGCAGTTCCGGCTGCCCGCCGCACCGACCGAATCCGACAAGAGCCCGATCGGCCTGGTGACGTTGCTGCTGGCCCCGGCGATCGGCGCGCTGGTGGGCATTCTCGCGACGGGCAACTGGCGGTTCATCTTCCTCGCGCTGGTCTCTCCGCTCGCTGCGCTGCTGACCCAGTTCGGTGCCAAGCGGCGCGGTAGGCAGAGCTACGCCGAGCGGATGCAGGAGTACGAGGAGAAGCTTCTCCGGGTCCGTGCCGACATCGACGAGGCGGTGCTGGAGGAGCAGCGGGCCCGCCGGTACGCCTACCCGGACCCGGCGTTGACCGGCCGGATCGCGACCCTTCCAGGTGAACGACTGTGGGAGCGGCGCTGGCGTGACGACGATTTTCTCGCCCTGCGGGTCGGTACCTGTTCGATGCCGTCGGGGGTGCGGGTGGAGGATCCGGCGCTGGACGAGCACCGCCGAATCACGGTGCCCGAGCTGGGCCAGGTGCCGGTGGCCGTGGATGTGCGCGACAGCGGCGTGGTCGGGGTGGCCGGAGACCGCCTGGCCCGGCTGGCTCCCTGGCTGGTGGCGCAGGCAGCCGTGCTGCACAGCCCCGACGATCTGCGCATCTGTGTGCTCACCGATGCCGCCGGTGAGCACCGCTGGTCGTGGCTGCGCTGGCTTCCCCATACCCGGGCCGACGGCGAGGAGGCGTACGTCCGGATCGGCACCAGCGCCGAGTCGGTGTCGCGACGCATCGCCGAACTCAACCGGGTGATCGCGGCACGGTCGGCCGGTGACCGGGCGAGCGGGGCGGAACGGGGCGGTGCAGCCGGCGATCCCGACATCCTGGTGGTGTTCGACGGTGCGCGGCGGTTGCGGTCGATGCCGGGCGCGGTCCCGCTGTTGCGGGACGGTCCCGCCGTCGGTGTCTACGTGATGTGCCTGGAGCCGGAGGAACGGCTGCTGCCCGAGGAGTGCCGGGCGGTGGTGGTGTCCGGCGCGGACGGCGCGTCGCTGCGGACCGCCAAGACGTCGCTGGTCGCCGGCATTCGCGCCGACGAACCGGACGCCGGATGGTACGAGCGGGCGGCCCGGCGGATGGCGCCGCTGGGGGTGTCCGGCGACGGCGACGAGGCGGTGCTGCCGCCGTCGGCACGGCTGCTCGACATCCTCGACCTGGAGCCGCCGACGCCGGACAGGATCGCGGCGGGTTGGGCGGTCCGGCCGGCCAGCACCGAAGCGGTGCTCGGCGTCGGGTTGGACGGCCGGTTCGCGATCGACCTGGTACGCGACGGCCCGCACGCCCTGATCGCGGGAACCACCGGCGCCGGCAAGTCGGAGCTGTTGCAGACCCTGGTGGCCACGCTGGCGGTGGCGAACCGGCCGGACGAGATGACCTTCGTGCTGGTCGACTACAAGGGGGGTAGTGCCTTCGCCGAGTGTGAACAGCTGCCGCACACCGTCGGCATGGTGACCGACCTGGACACCCACCTGGTCGAGCGGGCGCTCACCTCGCTCGGCGCGGAGTTGCGCCGTCGCGAGCACGTGCTGGCTGCGGCCGGCGCCTCCGACATCATCCGGTACCAGGAACGCCGAGCCCGGGACGCGAGCATGCCCGCGATGCCGCGGCTGGTGCTGGTGATCGACGAGTTCGCGTCGATGGTGCGCGAGTTGCCGGACTTCGTCATCGGTCTGGTCAACATCGCGCAGCGCGGCAGATCCCTTGGGATCCACCTGGTCCTGGCCACGCAGCGGCCGTCCGGAGCGGTGACCCCGGACATCCGGGCGAACACGAACCTGCGGATCGCCCTGCGCACCACCGACCAGGGCGAGAGCCGGGACATCATCGACGCGCCCGACGCGGGTGAACTGTCGCCGCGCACGCCTGGTCGGGCGTACGCCCGGCTGGGGTACGCCGCGCTGCTGCCGTTCCAGGCTGGCCGCATCGGCGGCAGACGGCCGGTGCTGGGGGACCGGGCCGACGAGGTGCGCGTCGAGGTCACCCACGTGCACTGGTCCCGGCTGGGCGACCCGGTTCCGGCCCGCCGCTCGTCGACTGCCACCCCTGGTGGACCGGCCGACACCGACCTGCGGGAACTCGTCGCGGCTGTCGTCGCGGCGACCGACAGGCTCGGGGTGCCGCGGCAGCCGAGCCCGTGGCTGCCGGCGCTCACCGAGGTGGCACAGTGGGCGGATCTCCCTCAGCCGCCACCGGCCACGATCCCGGGCGACCTGGGCGCGGTCGCCTACGGCATCGTCGATCTGCCCGCTTCGCAGAGCCGCGAGCCGCTGCTGTTCGACACCGACCGCACCGGGCACGTGTTCTTCATCGGATCCGGCCGCAGCGGCCGTTCGCAGGCGCTGCGCACCCTGGCGGTCGCGCTGACCGCCCGGCACTCCAGCGCCGACCTGCACCTGTACGCCGTCGACTGCGGCAACGGTGCGCTGCTGCCGCTGGTCGGGTTGCCGCACTGCGGCGCGGTGGTGGACCGGCTACAGACCGAGCGCCTCGATCGCCTGCTGACCTGGCTGAACAGCGAGTTGACCAGACGGCAGGCCCGGTTCGGTGAGCAGGGCGTCGCGGATCTGGCGGAGCAGCGGCGCAACGCCCCCGCCGATCGGCGACTGCCACACGTGGTGCTGCTCGTCGATCGTTTCGAGGTGTTCGAGCGGGACTTCGCGACGTACGACAACGGCAGCTATCTGGAACGGCTGACCCGGCTGCTGCGTGACGGTGCCGGCGTCGGTGTCCACGTCGTGCTGGCCGGCGACGAGGTGCTCGGTTCGGGCCGGTTCGCCGGCGCCACCGAGGAGAAGTTGGTGTTGCGCCTCAACGACCGCAGCGACTACTCCCTGCTGGGTCTCAACCTGCGCGACGTACCCCCGGAGCAGGCGCCGGGCCGGGCGATCCGGCTGGCCGACCACGCGGAGGCGCAGATCGCGGTCCTCGGTCCGGACCTCAGTGGGCAGGGACAGGCAGCAGCACTGACCGACATCGCCAGACAGCTCACCGTGCGGGACGCCACGGTCCCGGGGACCGCCCGGCCGCGCCGGTTCGCCGCGTTGCCCGACCTGATCGGGTACGCCGAGGTGCGCCGGATGCTGTCGGAGCCGGGCCGCGCCCTGACGGCGATCGTCGGGGTCGGCGGCGACGAGGTCGTCCCGCTCGGCCCGGACCTCGCCGACATTCCGACCTTTGCGATCGGCGGGCCACCGCGTTCCGGCCGGAGCACCGCGCTGCTGTCGGTGGCACGGACTCTGCTGGCCAACGGCACCGGGCTGCTCGTGGTGGCGCCGCGGCGCTCGCCACTGCGTGACCTGGCCGGGCAGCCCGGGGTGGCCGCGGTGGTGACCGACGCGGGCATCGCCGCGATGGACTTCCGGGATCTGCTCAAGAGCATTCCGGAGGACACCGGGACAGTGGTCGTCGACGACGCCGAACTGCTCGCCCAGTCGGACGTCGACGGAGACCTCAACACCCTGGCCCGGGGTGCGGCAGGCAACGGGTGGGGCCTGGTGGTCGCGGGCAACGCCGAGGCGCTCAGTCTCGGCCTGGCCGGCTGGCTGACCCAGCTCAAACGCAACCGGGCTGGACTGTTGATCGCACCGCAGAGCATCACCGACGGGGAGCTGATCGGGATGCGGATCCCACGGGGGATCGTCGGGCAGGCCGCCCGGCCAGGGCGTGCCTACCTGCATCTGGGCGACGGGGTGCTGACGGCGGTGCAGGTGCCGAAGGCGGACTGAAAGCATGGGATCCGGTGACGCCGGCTCGGCGTCGCCGGATCCCGTTGTGTCCGGGCAACCGGTCAGGTGAAGCGCAGCGTGCCGGTGATCGCGTCGAAGACGTCGTACAGAGCGTCGGCGAGCGGCAGGTTCGGACTCATCCCGGTGACCACGAGGTACGAGCCGGGCTGTCCCGGCACGGGAATGATCGTGTGCATGGCGACCATCACCGCGGACGTGCTCTCGGTCAGCTCGACGACCTCGGTTCCGGTGATCCGGGCGACGGTGCCGATCGTGGGCAGGGTGGCCGAGGTGACGGTGCGGTCTCCATGGCCGTTGAGCCCGGCGGGGCGGGTCAGTTGCTGGGCGATGTCGGCCACCGACGGTTGCGTACCGTCCGGGACGGTGATCCCGAAGGCCGCCACGAACGCCATCAGCAGCCCGCCGTCGTCGTCGCGGGCGATCATGCCGGCCGCGGCCGCAGCTCCCTGCTGACGAGCCGCCCGCAGCAGGCGGCGGGCCTGGCGCAGCGCGTCGTCGACCGCGCTGCGCTGTTCGGCGGTGGACACCGCGGCCCGTAGCTCGCGTTGTTGCCGGCTGAAGTCCTGTCCCGCCAGGTCGTAGTCGAGCCAACCCTCCGGCACCTCGAAGGTGAATGATCCAGGGGTGGGTACGGGGGCGGTCACCGGCCACCGCCGAGGCTGTCGCCACTCTGGTCATCGACGGCGGCGAAGGCGTCGAGAATCACGTCGATCGCCTCGATGATGTCGTCGCACTCGTTGCGCAGCTGCTTGCGGCCGGCGTCCCAGCGGTCCTCGAAGTTCTCCGCCGCGTCGCGGACCGGAGGTCCGACCGTCCGGTTGAAGTCGGCCGAGCTGCGCTTGACGCTTATGGTCCGCAGCACCTGGCGCATCGCGTCCGCTGCCTGTTGAAGATCTTCGCCCGGGATGACGATGTCTGATCTGGCCATGCGCCCGTCACGTCGGACGTCCCGCAGCGGTTCGGCGAATGTGACCTGGAACACAAGCCTCGAACCGGATCGGTGGCCGGGTCGTGAAGACCGCACCTGTCGAGCCCGATCGAAACGGAGGTGTCACCGTGTCCCGCACCCCGGTCCGCGCTCTGGCCGTCCCACTTGCCGCGGCCCTGCTCCTGGCGGGCTGCGCCGGGAACGAGGTCGCCGATCCGGCGGCGGCGCCCGTTCTCGCCGGTGGTGAGGTCCAGCTGGTGGACGCACCGGCCTCCAGCGCCGGCCTGACCGGCGACGGTCGCGGCGACAATGCCGTGGCAGCCAGCCCAGCATCTCCGGCGGCCGGCACGACGCCTCCGGCGCTCGACCCGACGACGCCCAGCCCGCAGGCCCCGGCCAAGTGGGTCCAGCTCTCCACAAACAAGGCCACCATCGGGGAGACGGTGACGGATGTAACCGGGTTCACCCTCTACGGCTTCGCCAGGGACCCGGCCGAGCCGCCCGGCTCGGCCTGCACCGGCACGTGCGCCGAGAGCTGGCCACCGGTACTGATCCAGGCCGGGGGCCGAGTGTTCGTCGACGGGATGAAGACCGACGACATCGGTGCGATCCGACGGCCCGATGGTGGCGTGCAGGTCACCATCAGTGGCCGGCCGGCCTACCGGTTCGGCGGCGACACGGTGCCCGGCGACCTGAACGGACAGGGCGTCGACAATGCGTGGTTCGCGTTCGGGCCCGACGGAAAGGCCATCGACGCGCTGATCACCACGGCGGAGCTGAAGGCCGCGAAGCCGGACCGCACCAGCACGCTGACCGCGAAGGAAGGCAAGGACGGTCCGATAGTCGTCGACGACGACGGCGCGACGATCTACCGCTTCGACGGGGACGACACCGACCCGCCGGCCAGCAACTGCACGGGCGTGTGCGCCGCCCTGTGGCAGCCCGTGGTCGCCAGGAACGGCGGCAGGGTCAAGCTCAAGGGCATCGACGACGACCGGGTGTGGTGGCTGAGCCGCAAGGATGGGACCAAACAGGTGACGTTGGACGGATCGCCGCTCTACCGCAACGTCGCCGACAAGAGCACCGACACGATCATCACCAGTGCCGCCACCCAGGGCTGGACGGCGGCCCGATGATCCGCCGTGCCGTACTGCTGCTGCTCGCGGCGCTCACCGCCGTCCTGGCCGTACCGGCGGCCGTCTCGGCCGCTCCCGACGAGGTGGTCAAGGTCGCCGTGGTGCGAAGCCCCGGACAGAACGGCGGGCGCGCCGACTCCCTGGCACAGATCGCTGAGCGAACGCTAGGTGATCCGGCCCGCGCCGCCGAGATTCTCGACCTGAACCGGTCCCGCCCGCAGAGCGACGGCGGCACCCTCACCGACTCCGGTGAGGTACGTCCTGGATGGGTTCTGCTGCTGCCGGCCGATGCGACGGGGCCCGACGTCCGGCTCGGCCGGATCGGCTCCACCCCGGCCGCCGACAGCACGCCGTTGCTCACCTGGAAGGTCGCCGCCGCGCTGCTCGGCGCGGTGATCCTGGCTCTGCTCAGCCTCCTGGTGATCTTCCGCCGCCGGATCGTCGCTCGGCTCCGAGAACGTCGCCGCGCCTATGCCGACAACGCCCGCTGGCACCGCCAGATCCAGGAACGGATGCGTACGCGCGCGCAGTTGTCCGCCGAGTTCGCCGCCGACCAGAAACGTCCCGCGCTGGCCTGGCAGGCGTCCGCCGAACTGACCGCCGATCAGGTCGAGGCGTACGCTCTGCGCGTGGACACTCGGGCGGTGACCGCCTGGGTGACCGCCGACCATACCCCCCGACCGCCCTGGCTGGCCGAGGCCGACGGTGTGTGGACGCGCCCCGCCGACGCCGTCGCCGGACGGCCCGCCCGGGGTGACGCGGTCACGCCGTGCCTGGTGCGGGTCGGCGGAGACGACAACGGAACCCTGTTCGTGGATCTCACCTGGCTCGACGGCGTGCTGGCGATCGGCGGATCGGCCGGGGTCGCCATCGACGTCCTGGCCAACCTCATGGCCGACCTGAGCCGCTTCCGTCCGGATCTGCCGGTGCTGTCGGTGCCGGGACTCGGCGGCCAGCCACCCGGCCTGCCACAGTCCGCGCTACGCCTGGGATCCGTCACTGAGCTGCGGATAAACGACTCTGGGCCGGAGACCGACGACGGGATGGTGCGCCTCGCCGCCCGCCGTCGTTCGCTCACCGCCCTGGCGGTGATCGCCGAGACGCCCTCGGCCGACGAGGCGGCGCATCTGCTCGCCGCCTGCGGGCCCGGCACCGGGCAGGTCGCGATCGTGCTCGGCGATCTTCCGGGCGCACGCTGGCGCTGGCACGCTGAGGCGGACGGAAAGGTCCGCCTGCCGGAGATCGGTGTGACGGCGACCGCGCCGTCCCGCTAGGCCGTCGACGGAATCTCACGCCGGTCCGAACAGGACCGCTTCAGGAAGGCTCGCGATGTCCACGACCACATTCACCGCCGCCCCGGCAGCACCGGTGCGCCGCCTCGGCCAGGCCCGGGTCGCGTACCTGCTGCTCTGGGCCTTTCTCCTGGTCAACCTGGTGATCCTCCAGGTCATGTTCGCCCATCCGAGCCGGCCGGTGCCCAACACCCTGACCGGGATCGGCCGTTTCCTCGGCCTGCATCTGGGTTTCGTGATGGCACTGCAACTGCTGCTGATCGGTCGGGTGCCGTTCCTGGAACGGCGGATCGGCATGGACAAACTCACAAACTGGCACCGCTGGACCGGGTTCGCGATCTTCTGGCTGGTCGTGCTGCATCCGACCTTCGTGATGCTCGGCTACGCACAGCTCGACCGGATCTCGTTCTTCGCCGAGATCCCGAACCTGGCCAAGCAGATGCCGGTACTACTCGGCATGATCGCCGCAGTCCTGATCGGCGTCATGGCGTTCACCTCGGTACGGATGGCCCGCCGCCGCATGTCGTACGAGACCTGGCACGCCATCCACCTGGTGGTGTACGTGGTGATCGTGCTCTCGGTGATTCACCAGATCTACGAGGGCGCCTCGTTCGCCAACAGCGACGTCACCAAGGCGTACTGGTGGGGGTTGTGGGCCTTCGCGGTCGGTTCGTTGCTTACCAACCGCCTGTTCGTGCCGCTGGTGCGCAACCTCCGGCACCGGCTGCGGGTCGTCGCGGTGGTGCCGGAGACCGACAACGCCGTGTCCGTCTACATTGCCGGCAACCGCCTCGACCGGCTGCGCGCCCGTCCCGGCCAGTTCTTCTGGTGGCGCTTCCCTGGGCACAACTCCTGGTGGCAGGTCAACCCGTGGTCGCTGTCCGCGGCACCCGACGGCCGCACGCTGCGGCTGACCGCGAAGGCGATCGGCTCCACCAGCGCCGGGCTGCGGCAGTTGCCGGTGGGCACCCGGGTCTACGCCGAGGGACCGTACGGCGCCCTCACCACCGCCGGCCGTACCCGGGAGAACACCCTGCTGATCGCCGGCGGCATCGGCATCACCCCGATCCGGGCGTTGCTGGAGGACCCGGAGCTGACCGGAGACGTCGTGGTGCTCTACCGGGCCCGCACCCCCGCCGACGCGGTGCTGATCGGTGAGCTGCGCAATCTCGTACAGGCCAGGGGTGCCCGCCTGCATCTGCTGACCGGTCGCACCGCCGACGGCAGCCAGCCGTTCAGCCCGGAGAGCCTGCGCGGCCTGGTTCCCGACATCGCCGAGCGGGACGTCTACCTGTGCGGTCCCGCGGCGATGGCCACCACCGTGCAGCGCAGCCTCCGCGCGCTGCGGGTCCCGGCCCGCCAGCGGCATGTCGAGGCGTTCCGGTTGGGGGTGTGAATCTCAGCGGAGACGATCGAGCAGTTGCCGGGCACGACGGTCGACGAACGCGAAGTCGAAACGCCTGGCGGCTGCTTGCGCGTCGGTGACGAGCGACTGCGCCCGGGCGGGTTCGGTCCCGGCAAGCAGATCGGCATAGGCGATCTGGGTGCGGGCGACGAGCAGCGGGGAGCGCAGCCGCCGGTTCACGGTCAGGGCGAGGTCGTAGGCGGCCGCCGCCTCCTCGTGGTGGCCGACGGTGGCCAGTGCGAGGCCGAGCCCGTAGGCGATCGAACCCTCGGTGGTCGCGCCGGTGCTGGCGACCCGGTCGCGCCAGCCGTCGAGCAGTGGCACGAGCCGGCAGGCTGGGATGGGAAGGACGAGCCGGTGGCAGACCTCGGCCCACAGCATCAGGGAGGTCGACCAGAACTGGGGTGCGCCGCCGGCGGAGACGTCGAGGGAGTCGGTGAGCGCCCGGGCGTCGGCTGCCCGGCCGAGCTCGCACCACACGTAGGCCATGCCCGCCCGGAAGACCTGCAGCATCGGGTTCTGGTCGAGGACCTGCTCCATGGCCCCGGCCACGTCTGTCAGTCGGTCCTGGGCCCGGCGGATCTGGAAGAGCTGACCCGCGTAACCGAAGAACGCCTCGGGCTGGCCGGTTGCCACGCCGAGTTCGAGGGCGGCGGTCGCGGCGGCTTCGGCTCCCGCCAGGTCACCGTCCAGAAAGTGGTGCATCGACGACGTCTGGGCGTTGGTCCAGCGGACGAAGGGTTCCGGACTGCGCTGGGCGAACGCGTTGCGGATGTCCTTCTCCCGGTTCATCACCTCACGGTCGCCGCGCTCAAGCGCGATCTCGTGGTGGGACATCGAGAGGATGCCGCGCAACCGCGCGTCACCGGTTCGCTCCGCGGCCGTGATGCCCGCCTGCAACAACTGCTCACGACGATCAAGGGCGTCCAGCGTGCGCAGGGCGCTTTCGGTGAGCCGTACGACGTGCGCGAGGACGTGGTCGTCGCCGGCCTCGTGGGCGAGCGTCACCGCACGGGCGGCGGCCTCTTCCAGGTCCTCGGCGGCGGTGGCATGGATCTCGATGGCGAGAATCGCGTGGAGCAGCGCACCGTCCGCCGGGTTGGGCTGCGCGGCGATCGCACGGCGCAGGATCTGGACCCGGTCCTCGTCCGTCGTCCCGAATCCGCTGACGTCGCCACGGTTGTTGGCGAGTGCGGCACGGACGAGAAGCTCGTCGTGGTCGAGTTCGATCGCGAGGCGACCGGCTTCGAGCAGCGTCTCACGGTGCGCGGGGTCGCCGGATTGACGCTGCGCGGTGCCGAGACCGACGAGGCATTCACAGCGTCGCACCGTGGGACCGGCGGGCATCAGCTCAAGGGCGTGGCGATACCAGACGACCGCCTCGTCGGGTGCCACGTGAGTCAGCGCGTAGGCGCCCGCCTGCTGCGAGTATTCCGCTGCCTTGGCGCGGTTCGCAGGTGCGACGGCATGGATCCAGTGGTGGGCGATCTCGGCGGCCTGCTCGCCCGCGTCATCGCCGACCCGACGCTCCATCGCCATCGCGACCGCCTGATGGATGAACGCCCGCGCGGTGGGTTTCAACTCCGCGTACAGCGTGTGGGCGACGATGGCGTGGGTGAACGCGAATCGCCCGGCGGCGTCGGTGACGAGAGCGTTGTCGACCGCCGGCGCCAGCCGTTCGAACGTCTGCAGTGGAGCTTCGCCGAGCAGTTCGGAGAGCAGATCGAGTTCGAAGTCCCGGCCGAGCACCGACGCGGTGTCCAACGCCCGACGCGTTCCGGATCCGAGGCGCTGGACACGGCGGCCCACGACCTCCCGGACGCTTACCGGCAGGCCCCGGGTCAGCAGCCGGGTCGGAGTCGCCCAGCGGCCGTCCTGCTGGCGGCTGATCGCCCCGGTCTCGGCGAGATGACGCAGAATCTCGGTGACGAAGAACGGGTTGCCCTCGGTCTCGGCGCGCAGCAGATCCCGCAGCGTGAGCCCGTTGTGGTCCATCTCGTGGCCGGCGATCGTCTCCAGCAGGCCGAGCATTTCGTTGTTGTCGAGACCGCGCAGGGCCAGCCGGGCCGTTCCCGGCTCGCGATGGGTGGCGGCCAGCAACACGTTCAGCGGATGCGAGGCGTCGAAGTCGGAATCGCGGAATGTGGCGATCACCAGGACCGGCGTCGTCAGTGCCCGCTCGGCGAGGTGCCGCAGCAGAGCGAGTGTCTGCATGTCCGCCCAGTGCAGATCGTCGAGCACGACGAGTACCGGTCCACTGCGTGCCGAGACGGCATCGAGTATGTCGAGGACCGAGTTGTAGAGCGCGAACCGGGCCGAATCCGATTCCAGGCTCACCGCGCTCGCGCCACCCAGCAGCGGTGCGAGCGCGTCGCGGCGGCTGTCGACGAGATCGTGGGCATCGCGGTCGAGATCTGTCAGCACCTCCCGCCAGGGCTGATAGGGGATCGACAACTCCTCGTCGCAACGCCCGTAAAGCACCACCGCCTCGTGCTGCACCGAGGTCGCGAACACCGAACACAGCGTCGTCTTACCAATGCCCGCCTCGCCGCTCACCAGCACCATCCGACGCTGCCGCGAGGCGAGCACCTCCTTCCAGGCGTCCGTGAGCGTCGCGCGCTCGTGCTGCCGGCCGGTGAAGCCGAGACCTGACGACATCGCCAACCGAGCGGGTAGCGCCCGGTCATGTCCTGCCTCCGCACCGGCCGGTGTCTGCGTGACGGGCCCGATGAACTGGTAACCGCGGCGATAGGCGGTACGGATCAGCCGGTGTTCCTTGCCGGCGTCGCCGATGGCCAGCCGGATGGCGCGGAGCACGGTGGTGACTGCGGCGTCGGTCACGAAGCGGTCGCCCCACACCGAGTCGAGGAGCTCTTCCTTGGAGACGACTCGGTCTCGATGCCGGATCAGGTGCAGCAGCACGTCGAAGGCCCTCGGCTCCAGCGGGACGCGCTTGCCTGTGAGCCGGAGTTCGTAGCGGGAGGTGTCAAGCTCGAACCCGTCGAAACGGTACGGAGCTCCTGCCACAGGCGGACGATATCACCCACGCCGGTCGGAGCCCGACGCGCGACTGATGGCATGATCCTTACTTCGCTCGACCGGCCGGAGACCTCGTGACTGATTTGCGCCGCCCCCCGCACGCACCGGCGTCCCGGCCGCGTGTCGGCCGCCTGCTGATCCTGCTCTTTCCGGCCACGGCGGCCATGTACGCGCTTTTCAACGGCATCTCGGCGGTCATCCTCCCGGCGCAGGTCGAGGCGGTGGACCCGGCGTCGAAGGTCGGCAACCTCGCCCTGCTCAACACGCTCGCCGCCGTCGCGACGATGGTGGCGATTCCGCTCGGTGGCGCGCTGTCCGACCGTACGCGTTCCCGGTTCGGACGTCGGACACCCTGGATCGCCGGGGCCGCGGTGGTCTCGGCTGTCGCCTGCATCCTCCTGGGCCTGGCCGACAGCCTGCTGGGGCTGATCGCGACCACAATGGTGTTGTGGTTCGCGGCGAACCTCTACTCCGGCGCGATCACCGCGATCCTGCCCGACCGGATTCCCGATGACCGCCGTGGCCTGGCTGCGGGAGTCATCGGGATGGGCACCCCGGCCGGCGTCGTGCTGGGCGTTCAGATCGCCAGCCGGATGAGCCAACTGACCGCCTATGCCGTCATCGCCGGGGTGCTGCTGGTCACCACCGTGCTGCTGTTGGTCGGGGCCCGGGAAGGGTCGGCGCGGGGCCTGCCGCTCCCTGTGCGTGAGCGCTGGCGTCTCGGGGAGCGGCTGCGCTCGTTCTTCGCCGCCTTCGCCGCCCGCGACTTCCGGTTGGCATTCGCGAGCCGGTTCATGCTCTTCGCGTCCTACTACGTGGTCAGCGGCTACCTTTTCTACACCTTGCAGGACTACATCGGCTCCGAGAACGTGCCCGGCGGCGATGTGGCCGCTGCGGTGACCACCATGCTGACACTGAGCATCCTGGTGTGGGTGGTCGTGGCTGGCCTCACGGGCTGGATCGCGGACAAGGTGGATCGTCGGAAGATGGTCGTCGGGGTGAGCGCCCTCGGCGTCGCCGCGTCGATGACCATTCCCCTGGCGATGCCCAGCTGGACCGGAATGCTGATCTACGCTGCCTGTCTGGGCGCCTCGATCGGCACCTACTTCGCGGTCGACCTGGCGGTCATGTCCCTGGTCCTGCCCGATGCCGACAGCGAGGGCCGTGACCTGGGCATCCTGCAGGTGGCCACCGGCTTGCCCCAGCTGCTGGCCGGAGCGGTGGCCGGTGCGCTGATCACCTGGTTCGGCGGTTATCCGGCGCTGTTCGTCTTCGGATCGCTGTGCGCGGTGGCATCCGGGCTGCTGATGCTAGGTATCCGCAGCATCCGGTGAGCGCGGTGCGGCGCAGAAAATGCGCGGCGGCCCGTAGCGGCCCGCTGCTAGGTTGCCGGAGGCCGTGCCAGAGCCCGAGGAGGTGATACCCGTGAACGTTTTCGACATGGGTGCTCTCCCCGCAGTCACGGTCGGGCGATAGGTCGTCCGGGAGCGCCGTCCACGAGCACTCCCGAAAGGCACGACCATGCGATTCACCTCTGCACGACACCTCGATGACGGCGTCGTCGAACGCGAGTTCACTCTCGGCGAGATCCCCGGCATCCTGTGGACACCCGCATCCGCGACAGCGCCGGTCCCGCTGGTGCTGCTCGGCCACCCTCCACTCGGGCTCGGCAGGATGTACCCACGTCTGGTGGCGCGGGCTCGGCGTACCGTGGCGGATGGGTTCGCCGCAGCCGCGATCGAGCTGCCCGGCAGCGGTCACCGGCCCCGATGGGACGCGATCGAACAGTCCCGCGTCGACCTGCGCCGGGCGCTGGAGGCCGGCCAGCCGGTCGACGACGAGATCATCGATGCCCTCATCCTCCCGCTCGTCGACAAGGCGGTCCCGGAGTCCCAGGCCGCCCTGGATGCTCTCCTGTCGCTGCCCGAGATCGGCGGCCCGGTCGGGTACTCGGGGGGAGTGATCTCCGTCGGCATCCGGCTTGCGGTGGTGGAGCCGCGCATCGTGGCTGCCGGCTTCTTCGCCGGGAGTTTCGTGCCGCGCGTCATCTTCGAGCAGGCCCGAAAGGTCACCATTCCGCTGCACGTGCTGTTGCAGTGGGACGATGAAGGGAACGACCGACAGGCGGCCCTCAAGCTGTTCGACGCCTTCGGCTCGAAGGAGAAGACGCTGCACGCAAACATGGGCGGACACACTGGTGTTCCCTGGTACGCAGGGGAAGGCGCGGCCGAGTTCTTCGCCCGGCATCTACGCCAGTGCGATTTTCAGGAAACGTTGGCGGTGTCGCGGCGAGGGCCAGGCGGCGATCCAAACGCCGCCGGTCGCCGGCTGGACCCGGCGCGGCCCGGTCAGTCGATGGATTCGGTCGACGGTCGATCGGCGCTCGGCTGAAGAAGGTCCTCGACGCCGTGCAGGAATGTCTCGGACACCAACGCGGGGTCGAAGAGGCATCCGGCTGCCATGGCGCCGTCGCGGAGCATGACGAAACGGCGCGCGGCCGGGTCCGCTGTTTCCGGGTGAACCTGCGCCATCAGCTTGCTGAGCGTGTCCAGAAACCATTGCCGGTGGGCGATTATCTCTTGGCGCACGGGGTGTTCCATGTCGGGATACTCCGCCGCGGCGTTCAGGAAGGCGCAGCCACGGAAGCCGGGGGACTGGATGTTCTGAGCTATGGAACCGGCAATGGCCAGGAGCGGGTCGACGGGTGATGAATCGTTGGCGATGGCCGCGTCGACCGTGCCGCGCTCCATCTCATGGACTTCGCGTAGGTAGGCGAGAATGAGGTCGTCTTTGCTCGGGAAGTGCCGGTAGAAGGTCGCCCGGGTCACCTTCGCCTCGGCGATGATCCGGTCGACACCGACGGAGTGGATGCCCTCCGAGTAGAAGATCCTGGTTGCCGTGGCGAGCAGCCGGAGGCGCGCCTCGGAGGGCCGATTGTCGGGTTTGCCACGTGTCATGCCCTCCACCATAACGAACAGAACGTTCGGTCTGAGGGAAGCGAGCGACCTCAGGGGCCAACAGCGCCACGTCGATGACGGCGCGTGGCCCGATGTGGCGACGAAGGGGGCGGGCTTTCGGCGAGAGCCGTGGCGTGCGGTAGTCGCGCGATACCCGAGGTGGCGGATAGAACGTTCGGTCTTGACGGTGCCGGCCGCCCCTGGCATGCTTGTAGAGACAGAACGTTCGGTCTACCACCTCTCCGTTGAAAGGGTCACCCGTGACCACCATTGCTGCTTCGCCCGGTATCTCCGAGGCTGCCTCCGCGCTGCGGCGGCTGTACTTCATCCGCTTCGCGTTCGCCATCGTGTGGGCCGGGGTGACGATCGCCACCGCCAAGGAGATCGGTCCGCTCGCGGTGGCGCTGTTCGTGCTCTATCCGTTGTTCGACGTCGGTGCCGCCAGCTACGACCTTCGTTCGTCAAGGGCCACCGGCTCGCCGGCCCTGCTCTATGTGAACATCGCGGTGAGCCTCGTCGCGGCGGTAGGAGTGGGTGTCGCCGGGGCGTCCGGCGTTCCCGCGGTCCTGCGGGTCTGGGGTGCCTGGGCGATCGTCGCCGGTCTGGTCCAGTTGATCGTAGGTGTCACCCGTCGGCGGATGGGCGGCCAGTGGCCAATGATCATCAGCGGCGGCATCTCGGTGCTGGCTGGTGGCTCCTTCATCGTCGCAGCCGCCGCGGATCACCCGTCGCTGATCAACGCGGCTGGCTACGCCATTCCCGGCGCCGTCTTCTTCCTGATCGCGGCCGTCCGTCTCGGCCGTGCCGCGAAGGGAAACTGACATGACCTCACTTGAGTACGACGTCGTCGTGATCGGTGCCGGTCCGGTCGGGGAGAACGTTGCCGACCGGGTCGTGCGGGGCGGGCTGACCGCCGCCATCGTCGAGCGGGAACTGGTCGGTGGGGAGTGCTCGTACTGGGCCTGTATGCCCACCAAGGCGTTGCTGCGCAGCGCGTCCGCGTTGCGGGCGGCTCGCCAACTGCCGGGTGCTCGGGAGGCTGTGACGGGCAACCTGGATGCGGCTGCGGTGCTCGGCCGGCGCGACTCCTTCGCATCCCATTGGCGGGACGACGGGCAGGTTTCCTGGCTGGAGTCGGCCGGTATCGCCCTGCACCGTGGCCAGGGGCGGATCGCTTCCGCCCGCGTTGTCGAGGTGACCGGCGTGGACGGTGTCACGACCAGGCTGACCGCGCGGCACGCGGTGGTCGTCGCGACCGGCAGCAGCGCGCTGTTGCCGGACATTCCGGGTCTGCGTGCGGCGGCGCCGTGGTCCAGCCGCGAGGCTGCCTCGGCCGGGTCGGTTCCCCGTCGGCTCGCCATCATCGGTGGCGGCGTGGTGGCGACCGAGATGGCGACCGCCTTCGCCGCTCTGGGGTCGTCGGTGGAGGTGCTTGCCCGGGACGGTGTGCTGCCGTCGGCGGAGCCGTTCGCCAGCGAGTTGGTCACGGAGTCGTTGCGCGAGGCCGGTGTGTCGGTACGCCTCGGCGTGGAGGCTGCTTCCGTAAACCGCGACGACCGCGGAATCGTCCACATCGCAACTGTCGACGGCGAGCGGGTCGAGGCGGACGAGGTGCTGGTGGCGATCGGCCGGACGCCCAACACTCAGGACATCGGCCTCGACCGCGTGGGACTGGTGCCGGGTGCCTGGCTGGCGGTCGACGACACGCTGCGTGTGGTCGGCGGAGGCGGGTGGCTGTATGCCGCGGGTGATGTGAACCGGCGGGTGCTGCTGACCCATCAGGGCAAGTATCAGGCGCGCGCGGTGGGCGACGCGATCGTGGCCCGGGCGAAGGGGGAGAAGGTCGAGGACGGCAGGTGGGGGCGGCACGCCGCGACCGCCGATGAGCGTGCGGTGCCGCAGGTGGTGTTCAGCGACCCGGAGATCGCGTCGGTGGGGCTGACCGCGGCTGCGGCCGAGACGGCCGGACTACGGATTCGAGTCGTGGACTACGACCTGGGAACCGTCGCCGGAGCCAGCCTGCAGGCCGACGGCTACAAGGGACATGCCCGCATGGTCGTCGACGAGGACCGAAAGGTGGTCGTCGGCTTCACCCTCGCCGGTCCAGACGTCGCGGAACTGATCCACGCTGCGACGATCGCCATCGTCGGAGAGGTCCCGCTGGACCGACTGTGGCACGCGGTGCCGGCGTACCCGACGGTCAGCGAGGTCTGGTTGCGACTGCTGGAGACGTACGGCCGCTGACGGGGAGCCGAGCGCTCCTCCGCCGCGGTTCACGCCGGATCGAAGCGGCTCGGGTATCGCCAACGCGAGCCCGAGCCGTTGACCCAGAACGAACGACAAACGGAGGCTTCCATGTCCACCAAGATCACTTTCATAATCGACAACCCAGCGGCCCCCGACGACTTCGAGCGTGCCTACGCGGACGTGAAGGCGACCGCGGCGAAGCTGCCGAAGCTGCGACGACTCGAGTCTGCGAAGGTGTGGCCGAAGGAGGACGGGACCGCTACCCCCGCCTACCGGACCCTCGACCTCTACTTCGACAGTTACGAAGACGCCTCCGACGCAGTCGCGACGCCTGCTGCCGCTGACGTCTTCGGCACGCTCGTGGGGACGCAGGTCGCGTTCAAGGGGTTGTTCTCGGAGATTGAGCAGTCCTGACGCGCGGTTTTCCGACGGCCGGCGTGGTGTCGTTGCGGACGACGAACCACCAGCCATTCCTCGGGAGGCACGCCGCCGACCGGTGGCCGCGAACGTCGAGGCACACGCCGTCGCGGCGCGTCACCCGCCCGATTCGCCCTCGCGGCGTGGCCCGTACGATGGCGGTGGTGCTGGTTCGTCCCGTCCGGGTGGGTGGGGCGTCGTAAGAGGGAACCCGGTGTGAATCCGGGACTGCCCCGCAGCGGTGAGTGGGAACGACCGCCGTCAACAAAGCACTGGACCGTGAGGTCTGGGAAGCGACGGCCAGTAGGCGACCTGGTGTCATGCCCGCGAGTCCGAAGACCTGCCAGTGCTGCGCACGCCGCCGGTGTGCGCCGCCGGCGGCCGCTCGGGAGGGCCAGGGCGGAAGCCGGTACCCGAGGTGTACCCGTCTTCCCCTTCCGTGTCCGCCGGACACTTCGAGGGAAGGACCCCCTTGGTGAGTACCGCATTCGGGCAGAGCACCGTGCTCGGCTATCCACGCATCGGCGTCAACCGTGAGCTGAAGAAGGCTGTCGAGGCGTACTGGGCCGGCACCATCGACGCCGAGGCGCTGGCCAACACCGCTGCCGGTCTCCGAGCGCAGGTGTGGCGGACGCTGCGCGATGCCCGTCTCGACGCGATCCCGTCGAACACCTTCTCCTACTACGACCAGATGCTCGACACGGCCGTCGCCGTCGGCGCGGTCCCGAACCGGTTCGCCCGGCTGGGCCTGTCCGCGCTGGACACCTACTTCGCCATGGCCCGCGGCGTCGACGCCGAGCCGGCGCTGGAGCTGACGAAGTGGTTCGACACCAACTACCACTACCTGGTGCCGGAGATCGCCCCGGACACCGTCTTCACGGCCAACCCGGCGAAGGCGCTGGACGAGTACGCCGAGGCTCGCGACCTGGGTGTCACCACCCGACCGGTGTTCGTCGGCCCGGCCACGTTCCTGCTGCTGGCCAAGGGAGACGATCCGTTCGCCCGGCTCGACGACCTGGTCCGGACGTACGCCCGGATTCTCGCCGCCCTGGCGGACGCGGGTGTCGACTGGGTGCAACTGGACGAACCCGCCTACGCCGCCGACCGCAGCCCCGCCGAGATCGATGCCCTCCGTCGCGCCTACACCCGACTCGGTGAACTCGCACACCGACCGCAGATCTTCGTGGCGACCTACTTCGGTGACCTCGGGGATGCGCTTCCGGCCCTGCTGGACACCCCGGTCGAAGCCGTCGGCGTGGACCTGGTCGCCGGACCGGGCAACCTGCACCGGCTCGCCGCCGCCGGCCCGCTGGGCGGCAGGACCATCGTCGCCGGCCTGGTCGACGGCCGCAACATCTGGCGTACCGACCTGCGGGCCGCCGTGACGGCCGGCGCGACGGTCGCCGGGCTCGCCGATCACGTCGCCGTCTCCTCGTCCTGCTCGCTGCTGCACGTGCCGGTCGACGTGTCCGCGGAGACGCACCTCGACCCCCGGTTGTCCGCGCGGTTGGCGTTCGCCCGGCAGAAGGTCGACGAGATCGTCGTGCTCGGCCGTGCGCTGCGCGACGGCACCACCGCGCTACCGGCGCCACTGCCGCCCACCCCGGCGGCCTGGCGTCACGACGACGTGCGCGGCCGCCTGGCCGCGTTGCGTCCCACCGACCGGCAGCGCGGTGAATACCGCAACCGGGCCGCCCGCCAGCAGGAACGACTGGGCCTGCCGGAGCTGCCGACCACCACGATCGGGTCGTTTCCGCAGACCGCCGAACTGCGCAGGGCCCGCGCCGCGCACCGGGCCGGCAGCCTTGACGACGCCGGCTACGTGGCGCGGATGCGCGCGGAGGTGGCGCAGGTCATCCGGTTGCAGGAACAGCTGGGTCTGGACGTGCTCGTGCACGGGGAACCGGAACGCAACGACATGGTGCAGTACTTCGGCGAGCAGCTCGACGGTTTCGCCGCCACGCAGCACGGCTGGGTGCAGTCGTACGGCTCCCGCTGCGTACGCCCACCGATCATCTACGGTGACGTGTCCCGCAAGGCACCGATGACCGTCGAGTGGTCCACCTACGCGCAGTCGCTCACCAGCAAACCGGTCAAGGGCATGCTCACCGGCCCGGTCACCATCCTGGCCTGGTCGTTCGTCCGTACCGACCAGCCCCTCGCGGACACCGCCGACCAGGTCGCGCTGGCGCTGCGCGACGAGTGCCGCGACCTGGAGTCCGCCGGCATCCGGGTCATCCAGGTCGACGAACCGGCACTACGCGAGACGCTGCCGCTGCGCAAGGCCGACCAGAAGGCGTACCTGGACTGGGCCGTCGGAGCGTTTCGGCTGGCCACCGGCGGTGTCGCCGACGACACCCAGATCCACACCCACCTGTGCTACTCGGAGTTCGGCGAGGTGATCCACGCCATCGACGCCCTCGACGCCGACGTCACAAGCATCGAGGCATCGCGGTCCAAGATGGAGGTGCTCGACGATCTGGCCGCGATCGGCTACGGCCGGGGTGTCGGACCCGGGGTGTGGGACATCCATTCCCCCCGGGTGCCGCCGCGCGACGAGGTGATCGAGGCACTGCGCCGGGCGGTCGCGGCCGTGCCGGCCCGCCGGTTGTGGGTCAATCCGGACTGCGGCCTCAAGACGCGCGGCTATCCGGAGGTCGAGGCGTCCCTGCGGCACCTGGTCGACGCCGCCGCCGAGGTACGCGGGAGCTGACCGCACCGAGCCGGGCGGTAAACGATCACAAGTGACCGCCCGGCTCGTGGTCGGCAAGCCAGTCGCTCAAGGTGCTGCCCGGCTCCATCACCTGCTCGGCCTGACCACCGCTGGCGGTGGCGTTCGTGCTGTTGGTTTCTTACGATTGGCCATCGTCCCATTCAGGGAGATGGATGCCATGGGTGACCGGATCTTGGCAGGCAGGACCGTCGTGATCACCGGGGCCAGCGCGGGTATCGGCGCCGAGGCTGCCCGTCGGTTGGCGTGCCTGGGCGCGTCCGTGGTGGTGGTGGGCCGGTCGCCCGAGAAGACCGCAGCCGTCGCGCGCCAGGTGGGCGGCGAGCCGCTGGTGGCCGACTTCACCCGGCTGTCGGACGTACGCCGGCTCGCCGACACCCTCCTGGTTCGCTACCCCTGTATCGACGTGCTGGCCAACAATGCCGGCGTCGTGCTGACCAGGCGGAGCCGTACCGAGGACGGTCATGATGTGATGTTCCAGGTCAACTACCTGGCCCCGTTTCTGCTCACCAATCTCCTGTTGGACCGGTTGACCACCGCCGGGCGGGCGCGCGTCATCACCACCTCCAGCAATGGCCACCGGTTCGGCAGCATCGATCTCGACGATCTCGAAGGTGCCGGCAAACGGTCCGAGCTGCTGCGGTACGGGATGACGAAGCTGCAGAACATCCTGTTCACCCGCGAGTTGGCCCGGCGTACCCGGGGCAGCGGGCTGACCGCGATGGCGTTCCACCCGGGGGTGATCGCCGCCACCGACATCAACCGGGAAGCCCCGCTGGTCGCGGCGCTGGTCCGGTACCGGCTGCTGGGTGGTCTGTCCACTCTCGCCGAGGGCGCCGAGCCGCTGGTTCACCTGGCCACGATGCCTGATCCGGAGGCGGTGAACGGCGGCTACTTCCACCGCCTCCGACCGAACGGGCCGGTCCACCGGCAGGCCACGGACGACAAGTTGGCCACCCGCCTGTGGGAGCGAACGACCGAGCTGCTCGGTACGCCGGTGTGACGAACCGCCCTCGATCTCAGCATCGTCAACGAACTGGATGTCGTCGAGCAGGATCCGGCTACCGCGGACAGGTACGGCGAGTACTTCCGCTCGCTGTTCGCTGCCTGGGCTCCGATCGCTTCCCCCGGGGTCAGCGGCGAGGCGCGGCGACTCCTCGGTGTCGCTGCGCCTCAGTCGGGCTGACTCTCCAGGTGGGCACGGACGCGATCGGAGATGCTGGCGAGCATGTCGAGTTCTTCCTGACTGAGTGCGTCGATGAACAGCCGGCGGACATGTTCGACATGCAGGGGTGACGCGTCCTCGATCGCCTTGCAGCCGGCTGGGGTGGCCGCGATGAACGCTCCGCGTCCGTCGTCGGGGCATTCCTCCTTGGCCACCAGTCCGCGCTCGGCCATTCGCCGTACTTGGTGTGACATGCGGCTTTTTTCCCACTCCACCTGCTTTGCCAGATCCGTCAGGCGCATCCGTCCGCCGCTGGTCTCGGTGAGTTTGACCAACACGATGTAGTCGGCGGCGGACATGCCGGAGTCGGCCTGGATTCGGCGGGCGAGCCGTCCGATGAGCTTCTCCTGCATGCGAATGAAACTGTCCCAGGCGACCTGCTGTTGCGAGGTGAGCCAGCGGGGCGTTGGGTCCATGCGGGGAGCGTAACGACAACGTCGACGGCATGTGGCTGCCGGACTTCCTGCGCGGATTCGATCAAGGATGGGCGAGCCCGGGGGGCTGGTTGACGCATCAACTATCGGTGGCTAGTCTGGGTGACACATCAACCAACCGGGGTGGGGCGTCGTGCGCGTGGCCGCGTACCCGGCTCATGACGGGCATCGGGTTTCGATGCGCAGCACGGCGAGCTGGAGGACACATGGTAGTGAATGTGAGCGATGCCCCCGAGGCCAATCGGTACGAGGCTCGGGTCGAGGGAGAATCGACGGTCGCGGGTTTCGCGCAGTACATCCGCACTGCGGAACTCGTGGCGTTCGTGCACACCGAGGTCTCGCCGGCGTACGAGGGCAGGGGAGTGGGCGCGGCGCTGGCCCGCGCCGGCCTCGACGCGGCCCGTGCCGCGAATCTGCTGGTCCTGCCCACCTGTCCGTTCTTCGCGGGCTGGATCGCCCGGCACCCCGAGTATCAGGACCTGGTGTACCAGTCCCGCAGCAGGGTCAGCGACTGAACAGCCGGGTAGGGCAGCGACGGAGGTCGGAATGAGCAGCGAAACGGCGACGAAGGCGTACGAGGGCCGGTCGATCACCGTGACCTTCGAGGCCCGACGTTGCCTGCACGCCGCCGAGTGCGTACGCGGCCTGCCGGCGGTCTTCGACCCGGGTCAGCGCCCGTGGATCCGGCCCGACGGCGCCGAGGCTGAGCGCCTGGCCGAGGTGGTGCGGCGGTGTCCCTCCGGAGCGTTGCGGTACGAATTCGCAGACGGTGGTGCGGAGGCCCCGGACCGGCCGACGCAGATCAGGCGCGACGCCACCGGACAGTTGATCGTGCGCGGTGAGTTGAGAGTGGACACGCCCCAGGGCGTGCGCGCGGAGACCAGGGCGGTCCTGTGCGGGTGCGGGCGGAGCCAACGGCAGCCGTACTGCGATCACGGCGGGCCCTGCGGGCAGAGCCGGATGGGCTGACTCGACACCCGCGCTCAGATTCCGAAGCCGCCGGTGCCGGCGAGGCCGGTGCCGCCGGCTCGCCGTGGTTTCTCGTGCTGCTGAAGCCGGTACTGCCAATTCCCGGCGAACCGGTGCCACCACACCTCGAATCCGTCTTCCCCGAGCAACTCCACGGCCTTCGCCACGGCATCGGGCTCCCACCGGAACGCGGTGATCCCCTTCTGCCGACTGATGGCCGAGATGAGCTCTTCGGCGGTCGACCCGCCCGAGGTGGCCGCGTGCACAAGAGCGATGTCGCCCCTGCGTACGTACCTCCAGAGCGGCTTGCCGATGATCGCCGCGATGGCTCTCTCCCGTGTCGCGATCGGGGCATACACCTCGTCGACCAATCGCGAGGCGGCCTCCCGCACCGGCGCGTAGGCGTTGTCGGCGGCGTCGAGTGCCGCGCGGTGCCGGGACCGGGCACGCTCGGCGGCGGCCTTGCGTCGGAACCACGGCGGGTGATCCCGGGCCGCGTGCCGGTCGCGCTCGGCGGCCTGAATCGCGGTCAGGTAGCTCTCCGCCGCGACCCGCCACTGCGCGGCCGTCGCCGGGTCGAGGTCCACCGACACGAACTGCCAGTCCCGCTCGGCGGGGCGTAGGTCGAACCGGTCGGCCAGATCGCGGTCGATGAAATAGCGGTGCCGGGACTCGTCATCGACCCACACCACGGTCAACACCGCGACCGGCTCGTCGTCCCAGCGGATAGCCGTCTTCCTGCCCTCCCGGTGGACGATCATGTCGCCGCGTGGCAGCGGAAGCCGGAAACGGTAGAGGATGACCCGGGTCGTCGCCATCGTCTCATTGTGCGCCGCGTCAGCCACGAACGAGCGTCGACGCGGGGCCCCTCCGCGTCGACGGCGCACCGTTGCGTCCACCCTGACGCGGCACTGAGGCCGCCGTGAGGCCGGCACGGATCGTGGGTTACCTGCCGCGTCGCCCCGTCGGGGCGTAATCGTCTCGCGGCAGGTACGAAGTGGAGTGCACGATGCGTACTCGATCCAGGCTCGCCCGGCTCGCGGGTGCCGCGGGCCTGCTGCTGGCCAGCACGGCCGTGGCCGTCGCCACCGGCGCGGGGCCGGCGCAGGCGACAGTGGTGAACGTCAGCGTGGCGGGCGCCTTCCCCAATCAGTCCGCCGTGGCCACCTGTCCGGCCGGCGAGTTTCTCGCCGGTGGCGGCGGCTCGGTGGACGGTGGTGGCGGCGACGTCACGTTGACCGACATCATTCCGAACCTGGCCACCCAGTCGGTGACGGTCTGGGCGCACACCAACCCGGGCGGTGTGGCGGGGGCGTACACCCTCGTGGCGCAGGCGATCTGCGTGCCGGGCGCGCCCCCGGCCAACTACCAGCGCGTCACCTCGGCGAGTGGCAGCAACGTCGACCCGATCAAGAACCAGGTGGCCGCCTGCCCGGCCGGCACCGACCTGCTCGGGCTCGGCGCGGAGCTGCGCACCGCCAACGGGGAAGCGTTCTACCAGCGGATCGAGCCGAACGCGGCGCTCACCGCCGGGGTGGTCACCGCAGGCGCGGCCGGCGGGTTCGCCGGGCCGTGGGAACTCGTCGGGTACGCCATCTGCGCCACCCTGCCGGCGAACCTCACCGGCACGCTGGTCAGCCTGACCGGGGCGGCCAACAGCGTCAGCCCCAAGGGTCAGGTGTCCGCGGGTTGCCCGGCCGGCGCGCTCGCCACCGGCGTCGGCGCCACGGTCGCCGCCACCGCCACCGGAAACGTCCTGCTCACCCGGTCGATGGCGAACGTCGCCCAGAACAACGCCCAGGCGATCGCCGTCGAGGACGGGGTCTACCTGCCCCCGTGGGACCTGGAGAGCCACGTCATCTGCTGGGGCCCGTAGCAGCTCGTGGGCCCGTACCGTCAGCGGGCGCAGCGCCTGGTCACGTCGGTCGGCGTGACCAGGCGCGGGCGCTTTCCGGAGCCTGCCGTGCGCCACCATGACGCCACCGTGACGGGCCCCGCCGATGATTCCGGGCAGCGCCGCGCGAACCGTTCGCGGCAGCGTCAGCAGGAAAGGACAGTGGTCATGAGCAGGGGCACGACACTCGGCACAAGCAATCGGTCGCGGTGCGCTGTCGCGGCGGCCGCAGCGGTCGTCGCGGTCGCCGCGACCCTCGTCCTACCCGGGGCGGCGCACGCCGCGTACCGGCATCGGGCGGAGAGCGGCTATGACACCACGTCGCCCAAGAGCGTGACCGCGACGTGCGGGGCGGACGAGGTGCTGATCGGCGCCGGTGGCCGGATCAGGAACGGCAACGGGGGAGTCCGCCTGGCCGCGATCGTGCCGGGCGCGACCTCGGTCGAGGTACGCGGCGAGGCGTACCCGGACCACGCGGAACCGTGGTCGGTGATCGCCGCCGCCATCTGCGAGTCCGACGACGGCACGGCGCGGGTCGTCGAGGTATCCCCGGCCGGTTCGCAAACCGCGAGTTGCCCCGCCGACCTGGTGCTCAGCGGCACCGGGTTTGACCTGCCCGCCGGGGTGCCGCTGGCCGGACTGGTCCCCGACGCCGACGGCGCGAGCGTGACCGTTCGCACGGCCTTCCACCGGATCGGCGCCAGCCCGGTCGCCTACGCGGTCTGTGTGGAAGGCAGCCGTGCCTCGTGGGAGGACAGCGGAGTGTTTCGCTACAAGCGGTTCGCCACGACCAGCCCGGTCGGTACGTCCTCGCCGCGGACCGTGACCGTGCAGCGCGAGTGGGAGTGGGAATTCCCGTCCATGTCCGGTGTCGGCGGTGAGATCACCGTGCTGCCCAGCCTCTCCAACCCGTTCCCGGCCCCCGCATCCGACATCTTCATCGACGCGATGATGCCCAACGACGACGGGACCCGGGTGACCGTCGCGGCGGTCCAGCGGGCCGGCACCGATACGGGCCGGTCCGTCCGCGGCGGCACACCTGCCGGGCCGTCGGCCGCGGACGACGAGCTGCGAACGGTTCCCCGGTACCTGACCGATGATCCGAAGTGGATGGTCACGGGGTACAGCACCGACCACGACATCTACTGAGCGCCGAATGCCGTGCCGGCGCTGCCCGAACCTTCACCGTGGTCGGGGCACGACCGTCGCCGACGGCCGTACCCCGACCCGTGGCGTCAGGATGATCTCGTCCGGCGGCCGTACTCCGATCGCGCGCATCGCCGCGCGGTAGCGGGTGAACGCCCGCCGTGCCTCGCCGTGCTGTCCGCCCGCCACGAGGGTGCGCACCAGCATCCGGTGGGCCGGCTCGTCGTACGGATCCTTCTCCAGCAGGCGGAGCAGGCAGTCCACGGCGGCGTCGCTGTTTCCCGCCGACCGGTGCGCGTCGGCCAGCATCCGCAGCGCCGCGACGTACGCGGCCCGCGCCTGCTCGCGCAGCGCCGAGGCCCAGTCGGCGTACGGCTCGTCGGAGAACACGTCCGCCCGGTAGTCCCGCACGGCCGCCGTGAGGATGGTGCGTGCTTCCGCCTGGGCACCCCGATCGAGCAACCGACGACCGTGGGTCACCGCACCGAGGAACTCCATCACGTCGACCCGCAGGTGGGTGACGTCCAGCGCGACGCTTGCCGCGTCGGTCACCAGGTAGTGGTCCGAGGCGAAGACCCGGTCCGGGTCGAGCACCCCGCGCACGATCGACAGCAACACCGACAGTCGGTGCCCGGTCCTGCTCGGATCGTCGTCAGGCCAGAGCAGTTCGCACAGCTCGCCCCGGGGCACCGGCCGGCCCCGGCGCACCACCAGGATCCGCAGCAGGTCCCGCGCCCGCCGCGACTGCCAGGCCGACGGCGGCACCGCAGCCCCGGCCACCCGTACCTCGAACCGGCCGAGGGCGCGGACCAGGACGCCGACGCGACCCACGCCATTTGACGGTTGGCCGTCGGCTGGCTGGTCCGGCGGCGTCTCCTCCTGGTCGATCGAGCCGCCCCCGGCGGCGAGGCGCTCGGTGGCCAGCAGCGCGGCGAACCGATCGTCGGCCGTGGCGCCCGGCAGCCGGCTCAACGCCAGCGCGGTACGGGCCGCGTCGCCGACCGCCGATGCGTCGGCCCAGATCGCGTACGCCTCGCGCAGGGCGGCGCGGGCCCGACCCGGGTCGATCTCCGCGACGGCCCGCAGCTCCAGCGCCCGGGCCAGGCCGGCCCGCAACCCACCGGACCGGGCCAGGTCTAGCGCCTCGCCGGCCAACCGTGCGGTGTGCGCGGCGTAGCCGCCGGCCAGCGCCACCCAGCCCTGCGCGAGCAGTGCCGGAACCCGAAGGTCGTCACTGGCCAGCCGGGTTGCCTCGGCGGCGTGCCGGGCCGCCGCCGCCGTGTCGTCGGGCAGTAGCACCCGGGCCAGCCCGGCGTGCGCCCGCACCGCCAGCTTCCGGCTGTCACTGTCATCGGCCAACCGGACCGCTTCGACGAACGCGGCCCGGGCCTGTTCCCGCCAGCCGCGCATCAGATACAGCTCGGCCAGACCCAGGTACGTGTCGGCGCAGCGGCGCGAGCCCATCCGCTGATGGCAGGCGAGCACCTGGGCGTACCGCGCCGCCGCGTCGTCGTACCGGCCGAGCATCGCCAGCATGTCGGCCTCGGTCCCGGCGGCCATCGCGTACAGGTTGGCGTGGCCGGCAGCCTCGGCGTGCCCGGCCGCCTGTTGGGCGGCGGCCAGCGCTGCCGGATAGCGGGCCTGCTCGACGAGGTGGTAGCTCTGGTTGACCAGGATCCGGGCCAGCAGCACCAGGTCGCCGGTGCGTTCGGCGATGCCCAGCGCCAGCCGGTAGTGCTCCTCGCCGCCGACCTGGTCACCGGTGAGTCCGAGGCAGAGGGCGAGGCTGACGTGTGCGGTGGCCAGCGCACTGTCCCGGCCGGTCTCGGCCGCGCGGCGGTAGGCCCGCCAGGCGTGTTCCACCCCGGCCGCCGCGTCACCGCTGCGAGCGGTGGCCGCCGCCGTCCACGCCAGCAGCATCGCCTGATCGGTGGGGCAACCCGGGGCCTCGTCGCCCCGGGCGAAGTCGGCCAGGGCCCGGGGCTGGTCGCCGCGCAGGTAGTGGATCAAGCCCATCCGCCAGGCGATGCCCGGCTCCCACCTCGGCTCGGCTGCCGCCACCTCCTGATACGCGCGGGCCGCCGCGGCCACGTCGCCAGCGGTACGCAACGCGTCGCCGGCGAGCAGCCGTAGCCTGCGGGTGCGCAGCGGCGCCGGCAGGGTGGTGACCAGTTCGGCTATCGCGCCGGGCCGGCCGGCCGCGATCATCCGGTCGCCGTGCTCGTCGAGCACCGCGGCCAGCGCCGCATCGTCGCCGCCGAGCCGGAAGGTGAATGCGGCGGCGCGGGCCGGGCCATGGTCGCGGTACCAGGTCGCCGCCCGCAGCAGCGTCCCGCGCGTCACCGGCGGCCGGTCGTGGCCGGCGACTGCGGCGATCACCGGTACCACCCGGGGCCCGGTGTCGGGATCGGTGCCGACCCTGGTCAGTAGCCCGGTGCGCAGCAGTCGGCCGAGCTGCGGCCCGGCCGCCGGGTGTCCGGTGACCGCGCAGACGCCCGCCGTCACCGGCGCGAGGTCGGCCACCTCGTGCAGCAGCCGCCGGACGTCCTCCGGCAGCGGGCCGAGCACCTCCTCGGCCAGGTAACGCGTCACCAGACCGCCGGGCTCGGTCACCGCCGGCAGGAGCGGCCCGGCGGGTACGCCCTCGGCGACCAGGGTCTCGGCGACCAGCCGGACCAGCGCGGGCCACCCTGCGGTGATCTCGTGCACGCGCTGCGCCAGGGCGGGGGCGGTCAGCCCGTACTCGGTGTGCAGCACCTCGTCGACCTGATCGGTGGTCAGGCTCAGCTCGGCCGGGCGGAGCTGCGCGGGCACCATCCGGGTCAACCACGACGACGCGGCACAGCCCACCGGCCATCGCGACGACAGGGCCAGCCGTACGCCGTCCGGCAGGCCGGCGATCGCGTGCAGCAAAGCCTGCTCGGTCCGTTCCGACATGGCGGGCAGTCCGTCGAGGACGAGCTGCGTCGCGCCGGTGGCCAGCTCCGCCAGCTCGCCGCGGAGCAACGCATCGACGTCGCACTCCCGTTGCCACCGGACGGTCGGGCCGGGGAACAGCCGGCGCAGCGCGGTGGTCTTGCCGTAGCCGGCGGCTGCCACCACCAGCCACAGCTTGCCGCGCTGCTGTTCCAGCATGGCGGCAGCTTGTCCCGCCGGGTGCGCCTCGGCAAGGCGATTCCCGCTATCCCGACAGCAACACCGTCCAAAGGGCCCACGCCGTCGCGGTGTCATCGACATGCCCCGGGAGGATCGTCGGTGGCGTCCTCCGTTTCGATCGCGAGGTCACAGTGCCGTTTCGTTGACCGGAGCGACCCGGCCGGCTGGGTCCGGCGGTAGCTGCGACAGCAGACCGGACGACATCAGATCCGCGACTGCCTCGACGTGGTCCAGGATGAAGAAGTGTCCACCTGGGAACACGTGTTGCGCGAAGGCGCCATGGGTGACCTCGGCCCACGCCATGGCTGAACCTACCGGCACCGCCGGATCCTCCGCGCCGTTGAGCACGGTCACCGGGCAGTGGAGCAGCCGACCCCGGTGGTACCGGTACGCGGACAGGACACGGTAGTCGGCCCGGATCACCTCTAACGCGAGCGCGCGCATCGCCGCGTCGTCGAAGATCCGGCGGTCCGTGCCACCGAGGGCGCAGATGTGCTCGATCAACTGTGTGTCGTCCAGCAGGTGCTGTCCGCCCTTGGGCGGCGCCGACGGGTCACCCCGCCCCGACAGGTAGAGCGCCACAGGTTCTCGCCCTTCCGCCGCCAGGATGCGGGCGGTCTCCAGGGCGACGAGGGAACCCAGGCTGTGACCGAGAAGCACGACCGGACCGTCGACACAGGCCAGGATCGCCGCCGCCGTGTTCGCCGCAAGCTCGCCGATCGAGCGGGCGTAAGGCTCCTGGATCCGGTGCGCCCGCCCCGGATACTGGACGACCATCGTCGCCAGCCACGACGGGTACGCCCGGACGAGCTTGAGGTAGGCGGCGGCTGATCCGCCCGCGTGCGGGCAGATGACCAGGCTCGCCCGGGGATCCGCGGCAGCGGGTGTCATCTTGACCAGCCACGGTGACGCGGGCCGGCCGAGGTGTGGTTGCAAGATTCTTTCACCGTTGGTCGAGGAGAGAGCCGGTCGTCGGCCGAGGTGTCCGCCTGCCCGGTCAGTCCCTGAAGACTGCTGCTTGGCATTCAAGCTCCTGGGATGTCTTTCGGCACATCCGCTGGCAACGATCGACGATTCGCAGTGCATCGGCAGTGTAGGCGATCCGGTGTGGATCTGTCTCTCCGCATCGACTGTGTCACGCCGGGTGTGCGGGGTTGCCGGCGGTGCGGCGGTCGGGCGGGAAGTCACCGCCGGATGCCAGCATGATCGTCGGTTCAGCTCGTGGTGGCGATCAGCACGAGGATGCTGGCGAGGATCTCGATGAGGCCGACGTGTTTCGGGGTGAGCCGGCGTCGGGGTAGGACGGCGGCGCGGACGAGGAGAAGCAGGAACACGCCGAGCAGGGGGAGACTCAGCCAGGCGGCCAGGACGACCGCGGCGATGTGATAGCCGACCGAGGCTCGGTGGTAGGTGGTGTTGCCGCGTTCGCGGATCATCGTCTTGACGTACAGCACGGTGCCGGTGAAGTAGGCGGCGACGGCGAGGAACGCGGTGACGACCGTGTCGAGAGGCTGACCGGCGGCGGTGGCGACGACGAAGACCATGAGGCAGCTCTGCGCGACGGAGGCGATGTCGTTGCCGAGGGCACGTTCGGCCCGCCGTCGCGCGTGCACGACGTTGACGGCCAGCAGGGCGGTGTAGGCGGGGGCGTACCAGAGCAGTTCCGGGCGGAGCAGCAGGACGAGGCCGCCCAGCAGTGCGGTCGGGATGCCGTAGGTCCACAGCTGGGCGCGTACCCGGCCGGGCCGGCGCGTCTTGACGGCTTGCAGCAGGTAGTAGCTGAGCAGGTAGCCGGTGAGCCAGGCACCGAGCAGGGGCAGGTGCGGCCAGTGAAGTCCGACGGTGAGGACCGCGGCGAGCCACGGTACGAGCAGCATCGCCCAGGCACCGTGCTGAGGCGGAACGAACTGTCGGAGCCTGCGGGGCCGCGGCCGGACGGCGGTGGACCTGGCGGTGCGGCGTACGGGAGTGGTCATGGGCCTGGTCACCGCACCTCGATCACGCCGCGGGCGCCGCGTTCGGCGTCGACCATGGCATGGGTGACGAAGGGAAACCGTCCCGGTTCGGGCAGGACGGTCTCGACGAAGCCGCCGGCGGCGGGCGCGAGGTCCAGCACCTGGGCCGCCCCGGGGTCGTCCGGCCGCAGTCGCCAGCCGCCCTCGGCGTAGACGGTGTCGAACTGGGCGCCGACGACGTGGAAGGCGCTGGAGCGGTTCGGGCCGGCGTTGAGCAGCCAGATGCGGATCCGGTCGCCGGCCCCGGCGGTCAACGGCCGGTGCGCGTACTGGGAGACGTAGCCGTTGAAGACCACCGCGTCCGGTCGTTCGGCCTGCATCTTGGCCAGGTCGCCGGGTTCGCTGTCGGGGCCGAGATGGAACTCGGACTGCACGAGCACGTATTCGTGGTCGACGGCGGGCAGGTCGGGTGGGTCGATGATGACCGCGCCGTACATGCCGTTGCCGATGTGGTGCAGCATCGGCATCGTCGAGCAGTGGTACATCCAGATGCCGGCCTTGGTGGCGGTGAACCGGTAGGTGAGCCGCTCGCCAGGGTCGATCGGCCGCATGGGTCGGTCGGGGGCGAGGGCACCGGCGTGGAAGTCGACGCCGTGGTCGATGGTGCCGTCGTTGATGAGGGTGACGTCGAAGGTGTCGCCGACGCGACCGCGCAGCACCGGCCCGGGCGACGTTCCGTTGAACGTCCACAGTTGCTGCCGGACGCCGGGTGCGACCTCCCGCACGACCTCCCGCACGCGCAGTTCGACGTGGTGGATCCGGCCGGTCGGGACGGGCGGGGCGGTGGCGTCGTGGGCGGTGAAGCCGGCCGTGGGCTCCGCCATCGCGTCGATGACCGGTGCGGGAGCCGGCTCCGTGGTCGGTGCGGCGTGCCCGGTGTGGCTGTCGGTCCCGGTCGATGTCGCCGTGGTGGTGATGGTCAGGGTCATGCCGGCCCGGCGGTGCCCGGGCAGCGAGCACCATCCCTCGACGGTGGCGCCGATGATGCCGGCATCCAGGCGGGTGGTGCCGTTGCGGGCGAGGATGGCGGTCTTGGCGCCGGTCGCCAGGACGAGATCGTGGCGGCGTTGGTCGTTGTTGGTCAGTTCGATGACCAGCCGGTCCCCGGCGGGAACGGTGATGCGGTCGGGTTGGAAACGCATGCCGTCGGCGGTGACGGCCACGGTGGTGGTCCGCCCGGTGGGGGTCACGCCGGCCGCCGCAGCGGTGTTGGTGGCTGGTGCGGTGGCGCGTTCGGCGGCCACGCCGACCAGGACGGCCAGCAGGACCAGAGCGAGCCCGACCGCCACGCCGCCGAGCGGGCGCGCCGGTGGGGGTGTGGCGACAGGTGGTGTCACGGTTGTCTCCGGGAGGCGAGCAAAACGTGCACAGCGGGCACGAGGAACTGCAGCAGGGCGGCGAGCAGGAGCAGCGAGGTGGTGATCCGTACGTAGGGGGGTACCGCCAGGACGAAGACGGCCAGGGCGGCGTTGGTCGTGGCGACGCGCTGCGGCCAGTGACGGTCGAGCCGTTCGGTGCGCTCGCGTACCAGGGCCGGTCCGCCACCGAGCGCCACGGGCAGCAGGTACGCCAGGGCACCGAGGATTACCTGGCCGACGAAGCCGATGAGGAACGGCACGAGCACGGCGGAAAAGCGGTCCGCCGCCACGGCCGGGTCGGACGCGGACAGCAGTGTCCAGGCGTCGACGCCGAGCGCGACGACCAGCCAACCGGCGGCGGCCGTGATGGACCAACTCGGGAATGAGGCCGGGGTCTTGCGCCGGGCGGCCTGTGCGGCCGGCACCGCGGTGAGCAGGACGGCCGTGGCGGTCAGCGCCAGCCCACCGACGGCCAGCAGCGGCCACCAGGCCAACACGCCGGTGCTGACAGCCGTGAGTCCGGCGACCGCGACCGGCAACCCTCGCCGGGCCGCGGTGGCGGCACCGTCGGCCATGCGGGTACGCAGCACTGTCGGCCACAGGGTGAGCAGGGTGCCCAGCACGGTCAACGTTACCCAGCCCAGCAGGTTGACGTGCGCGTGGAACAACAGCAGTCGCGACCGGCTGACGTCGTCGACGACGAGCATCCAGGCGCCGACCGGGATCCCGACCAGCAGGGCGCCGGTGGCGGCCAGGTAGTGGTGCACCGTGACGGCGAAGCGGGCGGGCAGCGCCGCGCGCAGCCGCGCGACCAGCCACACCAGGTGTGCCGCGACCGCGGCGAACACCATGCCGGCGCCGACGACGCCGATCCACGGCTGGTCGACGACACCGCTGGCGAGCACCCCGGCCACGCCGAGGTTGAGCACGGTGAGCCGGATGCCGTCGCCGTGGCGGCTGGCCGGTGGTGGGCAGCGCAGCACGGCGCTGGTGAAGTGGGCGCTCCAGATCACGATGGCGTTGGTGGCGACACCGAGCAGCAGCAGGTGCATGCCGAGCCACCGCCAGGCCGGCAGGACCGGGTGGGTGAGCGCGACGGCGACGAGTGCGACCAGGTACGCCAGGGGCAGCATGCCGACGCGGCGGTGCCAGGTCGCGCGGCCGGTGGGGCCGCTGCCGCTGGGCGGAGCCTGATCGCCGGCCACGATGGTGCTCACGACACACCCGCCGGGATGCGGTGCCGGACCGGCGTCGGCGTCGGCGTCGGAGACAACCTTCCGTGTCGTAGTGACAGGGTGACGGCGCAGCCGGCGAAGCCGAGCACGGCGGCCACGTTGGCGACTCCGGCCCAGCGCCACACCTGCGCCATGCCGGCGGCGTCGCCGAGGCCGACGCGTACCAGCAGCGAGGCGTGCAGCACGGCGAGGGGCGGATAGAGCACCCGGTGGTACGGCAGGGGCCGGCGCAGCACCGCGGGCAGGATCACCGGCGCGTGTACGAAGATCATGGACATGACGAAGCCGAGGAAGACCGCGTGCAGCGTGGCGTCGTACCGGGGGCCGTCGGTCGCCGGTCCGGCACCGGCCCACAGCACGCCGGCCAGGGCCAGCCACCCGTAACCGGACAGCAGACCCACGGCGACGTAACGGGGGAGGGCCCGCGCCCGGACGGTGTGGCGGGCGACGTCGAAGACGGCGAGCCAGGCCGTGACGGCGAGGACGCCCGCACCCAGCAGATGGGGGCCGGTCATCGGCCACAGCGTGGTCGCCGTGGCGCCGGCCAGTAGGGCGGCCAGCGCGGTGAGGAACCACCGCTCGGCGTACGGGTGGTGCAGTGCGGCGTGCGCCAGCTCAAGGCGTTCGCCGGCGATGGTGGCCACGACGAAGGTGGCCAGCCACGGCACGGTCTCGGCGACCGGGTAGCCGGCCAGCCACAGCAGTGTGGCCGCGTACCAGGCGAACGCGCCGGTGGTCTGGGCGAGCAGAGCGGCGCTGGGTTGGCGGCGCCACAGCGCCCGGTAGATCCCGAGCAGGACCACCGACGCGGACATGAGCAGCGCCTTGCCGGCCAGGCTCGGTCCGGTGGCGACCAGCGCGAGACCGCCGAGCCCGGAACAGGTGGGGGCGAGCAGCGCCCAGCGCGCGCCGAGTGCGACCGCGCGTTCCAGCGCGATCAGCGTGCCGACGAAACCGAGGACCATCAGCGGTCCATGCACCTGGTCCACCGCGACCGGCGGGGTGGGAACCGGCGTGCCGAGCAGCTGCAGGCCCGCGTACAGGCCGGACAGCAGCGCGACGGCGGCGGTGGCGAGGGCGGGTAGCCGCCACCGGACGGGCATCGAGGCGGGGAGGCTCACGACCGTTACCCGGCCGTTCGCCTCGTCGTGGGCAGTCTCACGACGCATGCCGCGGGGGCGCCGAAGGGTTCCAGCACCACCGGTGTGTCCGGCGCGTCGTCGTGCCGCAGGGCTCCCCGGACGACGCCGAGGTGCAGGCCGCACATCGCGTCGGGGTTCTGGCCCACCAGTTCCAGGAACGGGCAGGTCAGCAGGTGCACTTCCGTTCCGGCACCGTCGTCGGTGGTGGGCTGGCGTCGCGGGCTGAAACCCAGGCCGTTCAGGACCGCCAGGACGGTGTCCACCGGGTCGTCGCCAGGCGGTGCCGCGGCGGCCAACTGTCGGCCCCAGTCCTGGCCCACCTGGGCTGCGGTGGCCTTGACGTCGCCGCCGCTGCGGGACAGGTGTCCCAGCAGGGCAGCCGCCAGGTCCCGGTAGGTGGCCGGGGCGGGATCGGCCGCCGCCGCCCGGTACCGCCACGCCGGACGACCCGGCAGGCCGCCGCTGGCGCGGGCCTTGACCAGAAGCCCGGCCTTGGTGAGCCGGTCCAGGTGGGCGCGGGTGGTGGACAGGTGCTGCCCGGTGCGGGCGGCCACCTCGGCGGCGGTGACACCGCCCTCGGCGGCCCGTACCAGCCGCAGGATCGACACCCGGCTGGTCGAACCCAGAGCACGGTGACGAGGAGTGTCGATCGTCTCCCCGCTGGGGCCTTTACGCGGAGTTTCCACGATGCATAACGTTACAACGTCAAACGACGTAGAAACCCTCGGAGGGTCTCATGTCACAGCTGGATCGTGTCGCCGACGAGCGGGCCGCGCGTGCGGTGGTCCGTCACCACAGCGAGCTGTCCGCAGCGCTGACCAACCACGTGACGCGCCTGGTCGATGCCGTCGATGCCGGTGTCACCGAGCAGGTGTGGTTGCGCCGCGACGAGTTGGTGGCCTGGTTGCACGGCGAGCTGCTGCCGCACGCGTACGCCGAGGAGGCGGGCCTGTATCCGGCCGCTGCCGAGCTACCGGCGGGTGAGCTGCTGGTGCAGGGGATGCTCGGCGAGCATCGCGCCATCACGGCGCTGGTCACCGAGCTGACGGCGACCGCCTCCCCGACGACGGCGGCGGCGACGGCCCGCGCGTTGCAGGCGGTGTTTGCCACTCACCTGGCCAAGGAGAACGACCTGGTCGTGCCGCTGCTGGTTGACGCCGAAGCGGTGTCGCTGGCCGAGCTGCTCGACGGCATGCACGACATCGTCGGCGCCGAGACCGGCTCCTCGGCGGGTGGCTGCGGCGGCGGTCGTGGCGGCTGCGGCTGCGGCGGCGATGCCGCCAGCGCGGAGGTGGATGCTCCGCTGCTGAGCATCGATCCCCGGCTCGACGTGCGGGATCTGCCTCACGGGGAGCGCCACGCCCGAGTTCTCGCCGCCATCGACGCCCTGCCCGCCGATGCGGCGCTGGTTCTGGTCGCCCCGCACGCGCCCCGGCCCCTGCTGACCGAGATCGAGTCCCACTTCGCCGGGCAGGTGACCGCCGAGTGGTTGCAGGACGGTCCGGACGTCTGGCAGATCCGCCTGCACCGGTTGTCCGTCGCGGCCTGAGCGTGTCGACGGCCGACGTCGGGGTGGGGCACTGTACCGCCCCGGCACGGGCCCAACGGCCCTACTCTCCCGAGTTTCTACCGGGGCAAGCTGGATGTATCACCACATCACCGTCAGGAGATCGATCATGTGCAACTACTGCGGTTGCCGGGAGTTTCCGCTGATCGGTCAACTGAGCGCCGAGCACGAGGCGATCGCAAACGCTGCGGGGCGACTCCGGACGGCGATCACCTCCGGTGGGACTGACGCCGTCGCCCTCCTCGACGAGCTGCTCGCACTGCTGATGCCGCACACCGACATCGAGGAGCGCGGTCTGTTCGTCGAGCTGCGCGCCGAGGGCAGTCTCACCGAAGCCGTGGACCGGTTGTGCGACGAGCACGACGACATCCACGGCGTTCTCGGTGCCCTCGACCGCAAGGCACCGGACTGGCCGACGGTGCTGGCCGCCCTGGACCGGCTGCGTCGGCACATCGACAACGAGGAGCACGGCCTGTTTCCGGCCGCGGTCATCGCCCTGCCGATTCCGGCGTGGGACCGCGTCACAGGCAGGTAGCCGAGCGGTGGAAGACGACATGGTCGGATTGGTGACGCCGCCCACCACCAAGCTGCGACCGTCGAAGGTGGACGATTCTCGCCACTCGCCGTGCGTCGGTGCGGCGAATCCGGTCGACCCTGCCGCATCGGGACCTTTGGCCCGGGCGGCGGACGCCGACATCACGATGTGATGGGCCGCGGTCCAGGTTCGGGGTTGCGGCGAGGCAGCAGAGGCACGAACGTGGGATCAAGGTCACGACCGAGGGAATGAGGCGCATGGCGGGCACTGGGGAGCATGCGAGCCGGGCACTGTTGGCAGTCGGAGGGCTGGTCCGCCGGGCGGAGGTGTCGCCGGACGGCCGAGCCCTGTATCAGATCGGCGGTCGTGAAGCGGACGCGTTCTACCGCGACCGCTGGTCGTACGACAAGGTGGTGCGCTCCACCCACGGCGTCAACTGCACCGGCTCGTGTTCCTGGAAGGTGTACGTCAAGGACGGCATCATCACCTGGGAGCAACAGCAGGTCGACTATCCCAGCGTGGGGCCGGACCGGCCGGAGTACGAGCCGCGTGGCTGCCCGCGCGGCGCCGCGTTCTCCTGGTACACGTACTCGCCGACCCGGGTGCGTTATCCGTACGCGCGCGGTGTGCTGGTGGAGATGTACCGCGAGGCCAAGCAGCGGCTCGGTGACCCGGTCGCGGCGTGGGCCGACATCCAGGGTGACCCCGAGCGGCGCCGCCGGTACCAGCGGGCCCGCGGCAAGGGCGGCCTGGTCCGGGTCACCTGGGACGAGGCCCAGGAGATGATCGCCGCCGCGCACGTGCACACGATCAAGCGGTACGGCCCGGACCGGGTCGCCGGTTTCTCGCCGATCCCGGCCATGTCGATGGTGTCCCACGCGACCGGCGCGCGGTTCCTGTCGCTGCTCGGCGGTTCCATGCTGTCGTTCTACGACTGGTACGCCGACCTGCCGGTCGCCTCGCCGCAGGTGTTCGGCGACCAGACCGACGTGCCCGAGTCCGGCGACTGGTGGGACGCCTCCTACTTCGTCATGTGGGGCTCCAACGTCCCGGTCACCCGTACGCCGGACGCCCACTGGATGGCCGAGGCCCGCTACCGCGGCCAGAAGGTGATCGTGGTCAGCCCGGACTTCGCCGACAACGTCAAGTTCGCCGACGAGTGGATGCCCGCCCAGCCGGGCACCGACGGCGCGCTGGCCATGGCGATGGGCCACGTGATGCTCAAGGAGTTCTTCGTCGACCGGCGCACCCCCCGCTTCGTCGACTACGTCCGCACCTTCACCGACCTGCCGTTCCTCATCACGCTCGAACAGGCCGCCGACGGGTCGTACCGGCCGGGGAAGTTCCTCACCTCGGCCGACCTCGGCGGGCAGGGCACGGAGGACGCGTTCAAGCCGGTGCTGTGGGACTCGGTGACCGACGAGGTCGCGGTGCCGCGCGGCTCGCTGGGGCACCGCTGGCAGGAGCAGGCCGGCCAGTGGAATCTCGACCTGGGTGACCTGCAACCTGCGTTGACCTGCCTGGGGGCGGGCGACGCGGTGGAGGTGGCGCTGCCGCGCTTCGACACCGACACGCCACAGGTGCTGCGTCGCGGCGTGCCCACCCGCACGGTGGCGGGCAAGCTCGTCACAAGCGTCTACGACCTCCTGCTGGCGCAGTACGGGGTGGCCCGTGACGGTCTGCCGGGGCAGTGGCCGGCCGGCTACGACGACGCCGAGGTGCCGTACACCCCGGCGTGGCAGGAGCCGATCACCGGTGTGCCGGCGGCGCAGGTGGCCCGGGTGGCGCGGGAGTTCGCCGACAACGCCGAGCGTTCCGGCGGCCGGTCGATGATCCTGCTCGGTGCGGGCACGAACCACTGGTTCCACTCGGACACCACCTACCGGGCGATCCTCGCGCTGGTGACGCTCACCGGCTGCCAGGGGGTGAACGGTGGTGGTTGGGCGCACTACGTGGGGCAGGAGAAGTGCCGCCCGGTGACCGGCTGGGCCAACCTGGCGTTCGGGCTGGACTGGGTGCGCCCGCCGCGGCAGATGATCGGTACCGCCTTCTGGTACGTCCACACCGACCAGTGGCGTTACGACACCTACTCCGCCGACACGGTGTCCTCGCCGACCGGCACCGGCCTGTTCGACGGCAAGCACACGATGGACCTGTTGGCCCAGTCGGCGCGGCTGGGTTGGATGCCGTCGATGCCGACGTTCGACCGCAGCCCGCTCGACCTGGCCGACGAGGCGTTGGCCGCGCAACCCGACGACCCGGCCGGGTACGTCGCGAGGTCCCTGCACGAGGGGCGGCTCAAGTTCGCCTGCACCGATCCGGACGCGCCGCAGAACTGGCCGCGGGTGCTGACGGTGTGGCGGGCGAACCTGCTCGGCTCCTCGGCGAAGGGCAACGAGTACTTCCTGCGCCACCTGCTCGGCACCGACTCCAACCTGCGCGCCTCCGAGGCCGAGCCGGGCCTGCGGCCGCAGGACGTGGTCTGGCCGGACGAGGCGCCGGAGGGGAAACTGGACCTGCTGCTGAGCCTGGACTTCCGGATGACGTCCACGACGCTCTTCTCCGACGTGGTCCTGCCGGCGGCGACCTGGTACGAGAAGCACGACCTCAACAGCACCGACATGCACCCGTTCGTGCACGCGTTCACCCCGGCGATCAACCCGCCCTGGCAGACCCGTACCGACTTCGACGCCTTCCACGGCATCGCCCGCGCCTTCTCCGCCATGGCCGGTCCCCACCTGGGCGTACGCAAGGACATCGTGGCGGCGCCGCTGCTGCACGACACCCCGGACGCCATGGCCACCCCGCACGGGGTGGTGCGGGACTGGGCCCGTACCGGTGAGATGCCGGTGCCCGGCCGCAGCATGCCGAAGCTCGTGGTCGTCGAACGCGACTACGCCGCCGTCGCCGACAAGCTCGCCGCCCTGGGTCCGCTGCTGGACACGCTCGGCACCACCGGCAAGGGCGTGCACACCGACGTGACACCGGAGATCGAGTACCTGCGTCGCAAGAACGGCACGGTGCGCGGCGGTGTCGCCGACGGTCGTCCGTCGCTGGCCCGGGACGTGCACGCGTGCGAGGCGATCCTCGCGTTGTCCGGCACTACGAACGGCCGGGTGGCCACGGCCGGATTCCACGACGTGGAGAAGCGCACCGGCGTGGTGTTGGCCGACCTGGCCGCCGAGCACGAGGGCAAGCAGATCACCTTTGCCGACACCCAGTCGCGGCCGGTGCCGGTGATCACCAGCCCGGAGTGGTCCGGCAGTGAGCACGGCGGTCGGCGGTACTCGCCGTTCACCATCAACACCGAGCGGCGCAAGCCGTGGCACACGCTCACCGGCCGGCAGCACTTCTTCCTCGACCACGACTGGATGCACGAGGCCGGTGAGTCCCTGCCGATCTTCCGGCCGCCGCTGGACATGCACCGGCTGTTCGGCGAGCCGCGGCTCGGCCCGCACGGCGAACTGGAGATCACCCTGCGGTACCTGACCCCGCACTCGAAGTGGTCCATCCACTCCGAGTACCAAGACAACCTGCTCATGCTGACGCTGTCGCGGGGCGGTCCGACGATGTGGATGAGCGAGGCCGACGCGGCGAAGATCGGCGTACGCGACAACGACTGGATCGAGGCGGTCAACCGCAACGGTGTGGTCGTCTGCCGCGCCGTGGTGACGCACAAGATGCCCGAGGGCACGGTGTACATGTACCACGCCCAGGAGCGGGTCATCGACGTGCCGAAGACCGAGCGGACCGGTCGCCGCGGGGGCATTCACAACTCGCTGACCCGACTGCTTGTCAAACCCACCCACCTGATCGGCGGGTACGCCCAGCTGTCGTTCGCGTTCAACTACCTCGGTCCCACCGGCAACCAGCGCGACGAGGTCACCGTGATCCGCCGCCGTTCCCAGGAGGTGCAGTACTGATGCGGGTGATGGCGCAGATGGCGATGGTGATGAACCTCGACAAGTGCATCGGCTGCCACACCTGCTCGGTGACGTGCAAGCAGGCGTGGACGAACCGGTCGGGGGTGGAGTACGTCTGGTTCAACAACGTCGAGTCCCGGCCCGGGCAGGGCTATCCGCGTACCTACGAGGATCAGCAGCAGTGGCAGGGCGGGTGGGTGCGGACCCGCTCCGGGCGGCTCAAGCCCCGATCCGGCGGCCGGGTGAAGAAGCTGTTCAGCATCTTCGCCAACCCGAAGCTGCCGTCGATGCAGGACTACTACGAGCCCTGGACCTACGACTACGAGCACCTGCTGACCGCGCCGGCCGGCGGCGACATCCCGGTGGCCCGACCGAAGTCGCTGTTGACCGGCGCGGACACGAAGATCAGGTGGAGTGCGAACTGGGACGACTCCCTCGCGGGCGGCAACGAGATCGCCGCAGGTGACCCGGTGCTGCGGCAGGTGTCCGACCGGGTCCGCGAAGAGTACGAGAACGCCTTCCTGTTCTTCCTGCCGCGCATCTGCGAGCACTGCCTCAACCCGTCCTGCGCCGCGTCCTGCCCGTCCGGGGCGATCTACAAACGCAGCGAGGACGGCATCGTCCTGGTCGACCAGGACCGGTGCCGGGGCTGGCGGATGTGCGTCACCGGCTGCCCCTACAAGAAGGTGTACTTCAACCACCGCACCGGCAAGGCGGAGAAGTGCACGTTCTGCTTCCCGCGTATCGAGATCGGCCAGCCCACCATCTGCTCCGAGACGTGCGTGGGGCGGCTGCGCTACCTCGGCCTGATGCTCTACGACGCCGATGCCGTGGCGGCCGCCGCAGCGGTCAAGGACGAACACGACCTGTACGCCGCCCAACGCTCGGTCTTCCTCGACCCGCACGACCCCGCCGTCGTGGCCGCCGCCCGGCAGGCGGACATCCCCGACGACTGGATCGAGGCGGCGCAACGATCCCCGATCTGGGATCTGATCATGCGCTACGAGGTGGCCCTGCCACTGCACCCGGAGTACCGGACCATGCCGATGGTCTGGTACATCCCGCCGCTGTCCCCGGTCGTCGACGTGCTGCGCGACACCGGCCACGACGGCGAGGACATGGGTAACCTGTTCGGCGCCGTCGACGCGCTGCGCATCCCGCTGGAGTACCTGGCCGGGCTGTTCACCGCCGGCGACACCGCCCCGGTGCGGGCGGTGCTCAACCGCCTCGCCGCCATGCGCGCCTACCAGCGCCGGATCAACCTCGGGGAGCCGCGCGACGAGTCCATCGCCGCCGCCGTCGGCATGACCGGTGCGCAGATGGACGACATGTACCGTCTGCTGGCCATCGCCAAGTACGACGAGCGTTACGTCATTCCGGCCGCCCACGCCGAGGACGCGCACCGTCTGGAACAGCTCGGCACCGAGTGCAGCCTCGACTACGAGGGTGGGCCCGGGATGGGTGGCGGTGGCCCGTACGGGCAAGGCCCCTTCGGTGAGTCGTCCGGCACCCCCGCGCCGATCCAGGTCGAGACCTTCCACATGCTGCGGGAACGCCAGACCTCGGACAGCTTCACCGACCCGGGCGACGAACCGCGCCGGGTCAACCTGCTCAACTGGGACGGCAAGGGGCGGCCCGCCGGTCTCTTCCCGCCCCGCCGGGACACGTCGACCGGTGGCGCGGGCATCGACGAGCCCGGTGTGATCGACACCGACGGGAGCGCACGATGACCACCACACCCCTCTGGCGGGCCGCCGCGGCCCGGGCCGCCTCGCTGCTGTTGCGCTATCCCGAAACCGACACCCTCGACGTGCTGCCGACGCTGCTCGCGGCCCTCGACGAACTGCCCGACACCGTGGCCCGGCACCTGCGTCCGGTAGCCGTGCACCGCCGCGACGGTGACCCCACCCGGCTCGCCGCGGAGTATGTGGAACTGTTCGACTTCCGCCGCCGGTGCGCGCTGCACCTGACCTACTACACCTGCGGCGACACCCGCAAGCGCGGTGAGGCCCTGGTGGGATTCACCGCCGCCTACAAGGCTGCGGGCGTGGAGGTGATCGACGGCGAACTGCCCGACTACCTGCCCGCGGTGCTCGATCTGGCCGCCGTCGACGGCGCAGGGTGGCGGCTGCTGCGTGACAACCGGGTCGGCCTGGACCTGCTCACCGAGTCGCTGGCCAGGGAGAAGTCGGTCTACCGGCATGCGGTGGAGGCGGTGCGCGCGGTGCTGCCCGCCGCCGGACCGGCGGAGGTGAGAGCCGCCGCCCAGCTCGCCCGCACGGGCCCGCCCACCGAACAGGTGGGCCTCGAACCGTTCGGACTCGTCGACACCACCGGAGGTCGCCGGTGAACGTCCTGCTGTGGGTGGTCTACCCCTACCTCGCCATCGCGATCATGGTGGGTGGGTTGATCTGGCGTTACCGCTACGACAAGTTCGGCTGGACGACCCGCTCATCGCAGCTGTACGAGTCGGCGGTGCTGCGCTGGGGCAGCCCGATGTTCCACTTCGGCATCCTGATGGTCCTGATCGGGCACGTCGGCGGGCTGCTGGTGCCCAAGTCGTGGACCGAGGCCGTCGGCATCACCGAGCACACCTATCACCTGATGGCCGTGTTCATCGGCACCGTCGCCGGCTTCTGCACGCTGATCGGCATGGCGATCCTCATCGCCCGCCGCCGCCTCACCGGGCCGGTCTTCGCCGCCACCACCAAGAACGACAAGGCGATGTACGCCGTGCTCGCCGCCGTCATCGTGATCGGCCTGTGGTCCACCCTGCGGGCCAACGTGGTCGGCGACGGCTACGACTACCGCGAGACCATCTCGCCCTGGTTCCGGTCGCTGTTCTACCTCAGCCCGGATCCGGAGATCATGGCCGGCGTCCCGGTCGGTTTCCAGATCCACATCGTCTCGGCGTTCGCGCTGTTCGCGTTCTGGCCGTTCACCCGGCTCGTGCACGCCTTCAGCGCACCGGTCGGTTACCTCACCCGCCCCTACGTGCCCTACCGCAGCCGCGACACCCGACCCGGCCTACGGCCGGCGCGTCCCGGATGGGAAGGGCCGCCCACGGCACCGAGCGCGCAGCACAAACCCCGCCGCACCCGCCGCTGACGCGCTCACCGCCGTCGACCGACCTGCTACGAGGTACGAGATGACCACAACCGGCAAAGCGTCGAGCGCGAACTCGGCCGGTGCCGTGCCACGTCCCGGCGCGACGCGCAACCTGGTGGTCGCCACCATCGGCTTCACCGTCAACTTCTGGGCCTGGGCGCTGCTCGGCCCGCTCGGCCCGGGCGTCAAGGAGCGCCTCGGGCTCAGCTTCGCTGCCCAGTCGCTGCTGGTCGCGGTGCCGGTGATCGTCGGCTCGCTGGGCCGTGTCCCGGTCGGCGCGCTCACCGACCGGTACGGCGCGCGCATCATGTTTCCCCTGCTCAGCCTCGCCACCATCGTGCCGGTGCTGACCCTGACCGTCGTGGACAGCTACCCGGCGCTGATCGCCACGGGTTTCTTCCTCGGCCTGGGCGGTACGACCTTCGCCATCGGCGTGCCGCTGATCTCCGGCTGGTACCCACCCGCCCGAAAAGGGTTCGCGCTCGGCGTGTTCGGCATCGGCACCGGTGGTACCGCCATCGCCAATTTCACCACCGTGCGCCTTGCCGACACCTACGGCGAGAACACGCCCTTCCTGCTGGTGGCGGCCATTCTTGCTGGCTATGCCGTGCTGGCGTTCCTGCTGCTGCGCGATCCACCCGGCCGTACCGCTCCGGCCGGGTCCGCGCTCGCCCGCACCGCCGAGGTCAGCCGGCTGACCGTCACCTGGCAGCTGTGCTTCCTGTACGCGGTCGGCTTCGGCGGGTTCGTCGCCTTCAGCGTCTACCTGCCCGCGTACCTGCGCACCGCCTACGAGTTGAGCGCCAACGACGCGGCGCTGCGAACCGCCGGCTTCGTCGTCCTGGCCGTGGCCGCCCGCCCAGTCGGCGGCTGGCTTTCCGACCGTCTCCACCCGGTGCCGGTACTCGTATGGTGCTTCGGCGGCACGGCCGTGTTCGCCATCGTTCAGGCGTTCCAGCCGCCCCTGATGCCGGTCGCCACGATCGCTCTCCTCGCCATGGCGGCTCTGTTGGGTGCCGCCAGCGGTGCCGTCTTCGCCCTCGTCGGCAGGGTCGCCCCGGCCGACAAGGTCGGCACGGTGACCGGCGTGGTCGGGGCGGCGGGCGGCCTGGGCGGGTTCGTCCCGCCGCTGATCATGGGCTGGGTGTACGGCATCGAAGGCTCGTACACCATCGGTTTGATGCTGCTGTCCGACGTCGCCCTCGCCGCCGCCGTCTACACCGCCGTCAAGATGAGCCGGGTCGACAAGAAATCAAACCTCGTAGCGGACACAGCGCCCCGCCGGAGCCTCCAAGCCTGATCTGATGACAGATATCGACCAGCAGAGGGAGATCATGCAGAAGTCGTCGCTGACCGACCTGACCGACCAGCTGCTGACCGCGGCGCGGGGCGCGTCCAGCGGGCGTAGCGCCCAGACCGTGCACGGCGGCCACACCAAGACATTGCGGCAAACCGTCATCGCCCTCGTCGCCGGTCAACGGCTGGACGAACACGAGAACCCGGGAGAGGCGACCGTGCACGTGCTGCACGGCCTCGTCCGACTCGCCACCGACACGGCCAGCTGCGACGGCACCGGCGGCGACCTGTTGCTGGTCCCCGACGCCCGGCACAGTCTCGAGGCGCTGCAGGACTCCGTGGTGCTGCTGACCGTCGCCAAGAAAATGTGACACGGCGCGGGGGCGGATCCGTGCCATGCGCTGACGGCATGGATTACCCAACCAAGTTGCAGTGGTGCTCATAGCTGGGCCCGTACAGACTCACTTCCGTGGACAGCGTCCGAAGAGGTGATCAGGTGCGGGTGGCGAAGGCTGACCAGGCGATGGCCTGGAATGGTCCGGAGGGGGCCCACTGGGCCGAGCACCATGATCGGCGGGAGGACCTCGACGATGCGTTGCTCGACCGCCTGTTCCGGTTGGCCGACATCGGCCCCACCGACGTGGTGCTCGACATCGGGTGCGGCACGGGGCGCACCACCCGGAGAGCGGCACGACAATGTGCCCGGGGTCGGGCGGCCGGAGTCGACCGGTCCGCGCCGATGCTCGACCGGGCCCGGGCCGAAGCGGTCCGGGAGGGGCTGACGAACGCCCGGTTCCACCAGGGCGATGCGCCGGTGTACCCATTCCCCCGCGGCCGGCACGACGTGGTGATCAGCAGGTACGACCTCGGGGCCGGTGTCCGCCTCAGCGGTAGGCACTGGGTCGTCACGGCGAGGTGGCAATGACCGGCCACGGGGTGGCCGTCGTGATCGGCGGTTACGGCGCAGTGGGTCGGGTGGTGGCCACCATACTGGCCCGAGATCCGGCGAACGAGGTAGTCGTCGCTGGTCGTGATCTCGCCCGCGCCGAGGCCCTGGCCCGGACCGGCCCGGGCGGGCTGACCCCGCGCCGGTTCGACCTCGACGACCCGCGGGGTCTCGACGGGGTGTTGGCCGACGCCGCCGTGGTGGTCATGTGTGTGGAGCATCGCAACGAGGCGGTGGCGCGCGCATGCCTGGACCGTGGCATTGCCGTCGTCGACATCAGCGCGTCAGCCGACGTGCTGGCCAGCATCGAACGGCTCGATGCCACCGCGAAGCGGACCGGGACGGCCGCCGTGCTCAGCGTCGGGCTGGCACCCGGGCTGACAAACGTGCTGGCGCGACGCTGCACCGAACGCCTGCCGTCCGCGACCTCCGTCGACGTGACGATCCTGCTGGGTACGGCGGGTGACCACGGGCCCGACTCGGTCCGCTGGACGGTGGCGGGACTGACGGCTCCGCCCGACCGGACTCGACGGCCGGGACGGGCCCGGGTGGACCTGCCCGGGTTCGGTGTACGCACCGCGTACCCGTTTCCCTTCTCGGATCAGTACACGTTGACCCGCACGCTCGGCGTCCCGGTGACCACTCGTCTCTGTTTCGACTCCGGTGCGGTGACGGCGGCGTTGTTCGGGCTGCGTGGGGTCGGTGCCTTCCGGCTGGCGGATCGGCTGGGCGGGGCTCGCCTGCTGACCGGTGCGTCGAGCCGACTGCGGCTCGGCGGGGACCGGTTCGTGGTGCACGCTTCGGCCACCGACAGGGGCGGGAGGCAGGTGTGGTCGGCGGTGACGGGCCGTCAGGAGGGTCATGCGACAGGCGTGGTGGCAGCGGAGATCGCCATCGGCCTGATGGGTCGCCGCTATCCGCCCGGGGTGCATCACATCGACCAGATCGTCGACGCGGGTGAGTTCCTGAAGACGATGCAGCGGCACGACCTGGCGGTGCACGAGCACCCGCTGCCGTTCCCGGCCGAGCCGTCGGCAGGCCGGTTGCCAGTTGTTCCCGAGGGAGGTGAGAAGTGATGCAACGAATGCCAGCCGGTCGGCTCCGAGCCGCCATCACCTGGACCACCGTGCTCTTTCTCGTGACGTTCGTCCACCACGTGTACGGGGGTCTCCGGTTCGACAGCCCACAGCGGACCATCCTGGCCGGGGTGTTCAGCGCCGTCTTCGCCGTCACGTATCTGGCATATCGGCTCGGATCGACGATGCGGTGGGCTCGCGCGATCTTCTGGTCCCTGGTCTACGCCTTCTGGGTGGCGGCGGTCGGCCTTTTCGAGGGTGGGTTCAATCACGCCCTGTTCGTCGTGCTGCGGCTGCTGGACGCTCAGACCCTCATCAACGACCTCTATCCCGTTGACGGCGATGCGCGCATCTCGGACGACGTGTTGTTCCAGGGCACCGGGGTGCTGACCCTGGTCACCGCGGTGGTGCTGGCGGTGGCGCCCGCCTGGTCCCGGAAGCCGCCGACTGCCGTCACGCCTCGACGGGCTGCCGGCAGATTGCCGTGAGGATCTCGATCATCGCGGTCGCCGCCGGCGACCGGAACGGCGGGGCGGCCGCTGCGGCATACAACCGGCGGGTCGGCAGGACCGGAACGGTGGGGCGCAGGACGATGTCCGGCCGTAGCGCGGCCTGGGTCAGCGTCGGCACGAGCATGACACCGGCCCGCGCGGCGACCAGGGCCTGCTTGCCGTTCCAGTCGTCGCAGAAGAAGGCGATCTGCGGGGGACCGCCCAACGCCTCGGCGATCGGCGGGATCGGACCGAGGCAGTCCGGATAGGCGCCCTCGATCCACCGCTCGTCCTTCAGTTTCCGCAACGGCACTCGATTGCGCTGCGCCAACGGATGATCGGCCGGCAGGGCGACGTGTAGCCGTTCGTCGCAGAGCGGCACCAGGTCGAGACCGTCCAGCGCTTCGTCGGTGACTCGCGACGCGGACGGGTCGTACTTCGCGCTGGCCGGGTCGACGAACAACTGCCACGAGGTCAGCAGGGCCACGTCGATCCGGCCGTCCCTGATGGCCGCCAGCGGCCCCGCCTCGTCCGGTCGGACAAGGTTCACCGCGACGCCCGGATGGGACTCGGCGAAGCACCGAATGGCTTCCGGAGTCAGCCGGGCGTTGGCGCTCGGGAAGGCCGACACGTTGAGCTGCCCGCCGGTCAGGCTGGTGAAGGCGCGCAACCGGGCTTCCAGGGCGTCGGTCCGCACCAGGATGTCGCGGGCCAGCTCGACGGCGGTCTGCCCGGCCTGGGTGAGCCGTACGCCGCGCGGAAGCCGACGGAACAACGGCACGCCGACGCGCCGTTCCAATCCGCTGATCTGCCGGGATACGGCTGGTTGTGTCATGGACAGCGCCTCGGCCGCGGCGGAGAACGAACCCCGGCTGGCGACCTCCAGGAGCACCCGCAAGGTCCAGGGGTCAATCATGCATGCAGCTTATATCCGTGGTTTCCGCCGAGACCGTACGCTGTGCGTTGTCAGCGACCGGAACTGGCGACCGGAGGCCCCGCACCGACCATTACTCCTGCGCATGGCAGGCGGGCCCGGCGCCTCGGGTGAGGGGCTGAGCCAGGGGGACGTCCCGGGTACGGTTAGGCCCTGTGTCGAGTCCCTGGCCGACGCACGGCGGGCCCAGGCGGGACCGGGGGAGGAGTGGGTGTGACGCAGCGGAGAGCCCTTGTGGTCCGAGGCGGGTGGGAGGGCCACCGGCCGGTCGAGGCGACAGAGTTGTTCATCCCGTTCCTCGAACGCAGCGGATACGCGGTACGGGTGGAGGGGTCGACGGAGGTCTACACCGACGCCGCCGAACTGGCCGACACCGACCTCATCGTGCAGTGCATGACGATGTCGCAGATCACCGCGGAGCAGGTGGCGGGTCTGGCTGCGGCGGTCGTCGCCGGTACGGGTTTCACCGGCTGGCACGGTGGCATCGTCGATTCGTTCCGCGCCTCGTCGGATTACCTGCACCTGGTGGGCGGCCAGTTCGCCACCCATCCGGGCGTCCAGCCGTGCGACCGCAGCGGCGGAGAGGCAGACAACTTCCTGCCTCACTCGGTCACCATCACCGATCTCGGCCGGGAGCATCCGATCACCGCCGGGATCGAGAACTTCGACCTGGTCACCGAACAGTACTGGGTCCTGCACGACGACCTGATCGACGTCCTGGCCACCACCACCCACCCGACCCGGGAGTGGCACCCGTGGCACCGGCCGGTCACCTCACCGGCGATCTGGACCCGACACTGGGGTGCCGGGCGGATCGTGGTGACGACTCCGGGGCACAGCCTCGACGTGCTGGAGCATCCGAGTGTCCGTACCGTCATCGAGAGGGGAATGGTGTGGGCGACCCGCACGGCGTCGGCGTCGTAGGTCTCGGGTTCATCTCCCGCGCGTACCTGAACACGCTGGCCGACCATCCGACCGTGCGCGTCGTCGCGGTGGCCGACCTGGACCCGGCCCGGGCCGACGCGGCCGCCGCCACGATTCCCGGCGCCGAGGCGGTCAGTGTCGAGCGACTGCTCCACCACCCCGACGTGGAAACGGTGCTCAACCTGACCATCCCGGCGGCGCACGCCGAGATCTCGAACGCGGCGATCGACGCCGGCCGGCACGTCTACGTCGAGAAGCCGCTCACCGTCACGCTCCCGGAGGGCCGGTCGCTCATGAACCGGGCGGCGTCGGCCGGCGTCCGCGTCGGATGCGCGCCGGACACCGTTCTGGGCACCGGTACGCAGACCGCCCGCGCGGCGATCGACGGTGGGCTGATCGGCCGCCCGTTCTCCGCATCGGCCGTCATGGTCACTCCGGGACACGAGCGCTGGCACCCCAACCCCGACTTCTACTACGCCCCGGGCGGCGGCCCACTCATGGACATGGGGCCGTACTACATCTCCGCGCTGGTCCACCTGCTCGGGCCGGTCCGGGCGGTGATCGGAGCGGCCAGCCGCCTGCGTGACAGCCGGGTCATCGGCTCGGGCCCCCGGCTCGGGCAGCGGATCCCGGTCGAGGTGCCGACCCACGTGAGCGGTGTGCTGGAACACGAGAGTGGTGCCCTGAGCACGCTCACGACCACCTTCGACGGTGTCGCGACGACGGCCGTGCCGATCGAGGTGCAGGGGGAGGAGGGCACCCTCGCCGTACCCGATCCGAACAACTTCGACGGCGAGGTCCGCCACCTCGCGCTCGACGGCCCTGAATGGCGCACAGTCGAACCGCGGGCCGGGTACGTCGCCGCCGCCCGGGGGGTCGGCCTGATCGACCTGGTCCGGGCCGACGATACGCGTCCGCCACGGGCCAGCGGCGAGGTCGGGCTGCACGTACTCGACATCATGACCAGCCTGCTCCGGTCGGCCGCGGAGGGCCGGCGGATCGAGCTGACCACGGCGGTCCAACGCCCCGCACCCGTCCCGCTCACCCCGGTCGAGGACTGGCTCTCCGCTGTCGTATCCGAAGGCTGAGCAAATCCTCGGCACGCGGATCGCCGTCTTCGCTGGGCTCAGGCGGCCCCGCCGTTGGCGTAGACGATCTGGCCGTTGACCCAGCGCCCGGGACCGGCCAGGAAGGACATCACCTCCTCGGCGTCCTCGGGTGCCGAGGCGCGCTCACTGGGGTTCATGCGCGCCATGCGCTGCACGGTCTCCTCGCCCTGCAGGAGCAGCGTCGTTACTCTGCGTGCTGATTGGCGCTCTGTGCTCGTGATGTGGCGGATCGACGCGGCGTCGTCACGGTGGTCGCCGAATCGGGATCAGCCTGGCCCGGGCAACTGCTCCGTCGCGTCGGTAGAAGTCCCTGATGTTCTCGGCCGGTCGGCGCGGAGTCTCGGCGTACACCTGCGAGTGCAGAGGTAGAACAGCCGCTCAGGTTGGTAGCGGCTGGGTCCGTACGCCCGCCGCGCGGATTTGACAACCCTATAGCTAACGGCTATCTATGAGCGGTCCGGAACGAAGGGATGTGCCTGGGGTGCAGGACGTGGTGCTGGCCATGCTGGCAAAGGAGCCAGCGCACGGGTACGAACTGCGCGGCCGGATGCGTGACGCACTCGGCCCGCTGGGCGACGCGATGAACGCTGGGCAGGTCTACGTGACGCTGGCCCGGCTGGGCAAGGCCGGACTGGTGACCTCGGAGCGGGCCGACGGCCTGCCGGACCGGCCCGACCGCCGGGTCTACGCGCTGACCCCGGCCGGACAGCAACGGGTCGCCGGTTGGCTGGCCGAGGTGAGCTGGCCGAAGCCGGACCTTACGGAGTTCCATTTGAAGCTGGTGACCGCCGCGGCTGGCCGGCTGGCCGATCCCGTGGCACTTGTCGACGCACAGCGGCGCGAGGTACTGCGCCGGCTGCGCGATACGCAGCTCGCCGCATTGGACAGGTCGGTGGATCCGGTCGCCGGGGTGCTGCTGGAGGGTGTGGTGCTACGGCTGCGGGCCGACCTGGAGTGGCTCGAGGCATGCGAGCGAATGTGGACCGATCGTGATCGGACGGCGCGGGAGGCGGAGGCGTGACCGGTTCGATGGCGTTGCGGGCACGTGGGCTGACGAAACGGTACGGCTCGAACAACACACTCGTACGGGCGGTCGACGAGGTCGACCTGGACGTGCCCGCCGGGCAGACGTTGGCGGTGATGGGCCCGAGCGGCTGCGGCAAGTCCACGCTGCTGCACCTACTCGGCGGGCTGCAACGCCCGACCTGTGGGCAGGTGTGGCTGGCCGGGAACCGGATCGACACGCTGACTGAACGGGCGCTGGCCCGGCTGCGGCGGGACCGCATCGGCTTCGTCTTCCAGTCGTTCCACCTCATGGACGAGCTCACCGCGGTCGAGAACGTCGAGCTGGCGGCGCTACTGGCCGGCCGCTCACCGGGGCGGGCCCGCAGGCGGGCGATGTACCTGCTGGACCGGGTCGGGTTGGCCGACCGTGCCGCCCACCTGCCCTCGGCGCTCTCCGGCGGGCAGCGCCAGCGGGTTGCGATCGCCCGCGCCTTGAGTAACGAGCCACTGGTCGTACTCGCCGACGAACCCACCGGCAATCTGGACAGTGCGGCCACCCTGGAGGTGCTGCGGCTGTTCGAGGAGTTGCACACCGCCGGGCAGACCCTCGTGGTGGTCACCCACGACGCCCGCATCGCCGCTGTCTCCGACCGGGTGATCTCGATGCGTGACGGGGCGTTCGCCGACGACAACCGCTTCGCCGCCCCCATCGGGAACGTCTACGGCTGGCGGCGCTGACATGTCCGGCCGCCTTCTGCTCGTCTGCCGGCTGCTGATTCGGGACCTGCGCCGCCGTCGGACCGAGACCCTTCTGCTCCTGGTCGCCATCACCGCCGCCACCGCCACGCTGACCCTCGGCCTCAACCTCAACGAGATCGCCGACCGGCCGTACCAGCAGACCCGGGCCGCCACCGCCGGACCGGACGTGATCATGACACCCCTGGCCACCGGTCAGGCCGCGTTGGACGAACTCGCACCACTGCCGAACGCGGCCGGCGTCGCCGATCACAGCGGTCCCTTCCCGATCGCCTACCTGACCATGACGGCCGCCGGCATCTCCGCCCACGCCGTCGTCGAGGGCCGGGACATCGCACCGGACTCGATCAACCGGCCGGCGATGACCGACGGCACCTGGGTACGCCCGGGCGGCGTGGTCGTCGAGAGCGCCTTCGCTGACGCCCTCGGCATCCGCGTCGGCGACACCGTCGACATCGAAGGCCATCCGCTACGCGTGACCGGAACCGCGGTCACCGCCGCGAGACCGACGTATCCGTACGCCGGGTGGCACTACTCCGGCAGCGTCCTGATCGAGCGCGGCGGCCTGGTCTGGGTCGAGCGCGGCGACATCGCCACGCTTGCGGGCGGTGAGCCGCTGTCGTACACCCTGAACCTCAAACTCACCGACCCGGCGGACAGCGCCAGCTACGGCGTTGGCCCACACGTGGCCACCTGGCAGTGGATCGGCGAGCTCAACGGCCGGCTGTACCAGGACGCGCAGATGGCGCTGCTCGTCGGTAGCTGGCTGCTCAGCGGCCTCGCGCTGGCCGGAGTCGCCGGCATCGTCGCGGGCCGGATCATCGGCCAGCGACGCCGGGTGGGGCTGCTCAAGGCCGTCGGTGCCGGACCGGCCGTGATCGCCGCCGTCCATCTTGCCGAGTACCTCGTCATCGGGCTCACCGCCGGCGCGACGGGCGTGGCCGTGGGCTGGTCCGCCGCACCCGTGCTGATCCGCCCCAGCGTCGGACTCATCGGCTCGGTCAACGCCCAGCCGCCCGCGCTGCGTACGGTGGTCGCAGCCACGGTCCTCGCCCTCGCGATCGCCGTGGCGGCCACCCTGGTACCGGTGATACGCGCCGCCACCACCAGCACCGTCCACGCACTGTCCGACGCCGCGACGCCACCGCAGCGCCGGCAATGGCGGATCTGGCTGTCGCGGCAGTTGCCCACCGCCCTGCTGATCGGGGTGCGGATCAACGCCCGCCGGCCGCGCCGGGCCCGGCTGGTCACCGTGAACGCCCTGATCACCACGACCGCACTCGTCGCCGTACTCGTGATCCGCACCCGGGTGGAGCACTTCGACCTCGGCTACACGGAGCTCGCCAACCCCCGCAGCGAGCGAATGGACCAGGCCCTGCTCGTCGTCATCGTCGTGCTCTGCATCCTTGCGCTCATCAACGCCGTCGTGAGCACCTGGACCGCGGTCCTCGACGCCCGGCAGCCACTGGCCGTCGCGCGGACGCTCGGTGCCACGCCCGCGCAGGCCGGCCTGGGCCTGGCGGTAGCGCAACTGCTGCCCGCCGTACCCGGCGTCGTGGCGGGGATCCCGTCCGGCCTCGGGCTCCTCACGTTCGTCAGCCGTGCCGAGATCCAGTACCCGCCCACTGCCTGGCTGCTCGCCACGGCACTCGGAGTCCTACTCGCCATCGCCGCGCTCACCGCCATCCCCGCAATGCTCGCCACCCGGCCCTCGGTCGTGGACACGCTCCGGTCCGCACCGAGCTGACCGCCGTCACCTGCACCACGACACGTCCTTGAAACGACTCGCACGGCAACGGCCGGATAACCGCGATGCGGAGGTTCGCGCTGCGGCTGGGTTACTGGGCGGGCGTGGTGATGAGTTCGTCGGTGACCCACTGGGCGACGTTGGCGGGGTAGGGCGCGGGCAGTCCGAGGACGATGTGCGGGAAGCCGGCGTCGATCGCTCTGCCGATTGCCTCCCGGGTGATGCTGGGCTGGTCGTAGGAGACCGGTAGGACGATCGATCGGGTGATCGAGGCGGGGTCGCGCCCGATCTCGGTGCAGTAGCGGTCCAGCAGTGCGCTGCGGCGGGCGGCGTCGTCGATGTCGCCGCCGGGGATGTTCCACAGGTCGGCGTGCTCGGCCGCCACCCGCAGCACGGCGGCCGAGCGTCCGCCGACGAGGATCGGTGGATGGGGGCGCTGGACGGGTTTGGGGTTGCAGAATGCCCCGGTGAGCTGGTGGTAGGTCCCGTCGAAGTCGAACGGGTCGGCCTCGGTCCACAGACGCCGAATGACGGTGCACGCCTCGGCGAGGCTGCCCACCGCGTGTGCCGCGTCGTGGAAGGGCAGGCCGTGTGCTTCATATTCGCGCCGGGCCAGGGGGTGGCTGGGTCGTGAACCCGCGCCGATACCGAAGTCGAGCCGTCCGTCGGCGACGATGTCCACGGTCGCGGCGATCTTGGCCAGCATCGCGGGCGGGCGGATGCGGTTGCTGGTCACGAGCAGGCCGAGGCGCAGTCGTCGGGTCTGTGCGGCGAGGGCCGAGAGCAGGGTCCAGCCTTCGTAGGTCGGCCCGTTCGGGTCGCCGCCGATCGGCATGAGGTGATCGAACAGCCACGCGTGCTCGATTTCCGGGATGGTGTCTGCCTCGCGCCAGACCCGCAGGACGTCGTGGTAGTCGACCTGTGACGGGGCGGTCATGATCCCGAACCGAGGCAGGGGTGTATGCGGCATGGGTCCGTCGTCCTTTCTGAAGGGCCACCCTGCGGCGCACCGGGCAGCAGGGGTACGCCTGCTGCTCGGTGCGTGCCTGACGTGACGAGCGATCAGCGACGTCGCCGCGCCGGGTCGAGCAGGGCGGGCGGTGTGTCGTTCTTCTCGTGTGCGGCGAGGTCGACGCCGGGACCGACGATCGCGTCGATCGCGTCGAGCACGTCGGCGGAGAGCACGGTGTCCGCGGCGGCGAGTTGGGCGTGCAGGTGGTCCATCGTGCGGGGGCCGATGATCGCGCTGGTCACGGCGGGGTGTGCGGTGACGAATCCGAGCGCGAGCTGGATCATGCTGAGGCCGGCCTCGTCGGCAACCGTGGCGAGCTGCTCGACGGCGTCGAGCTTGGCGCGGTTGGCGGGGATGCTGATGTCGTAGCGCTGCTGCATGAAGCCCGAGCGGTTGGTGCTGATTTCCTGGCCGGCACGGATCGCACCAGACAGCCATCCCGACGCCAGTGGGCTCCAGGCGAGCACACCCATGCCGTACTCCTCGGTCACCGGCAGCACGTGGGTCTCGACCCCACGCTGCAGGATCGAATAGTTGGGCTGTTCGGTGACATACCGGCCCAGATGGTTCTCCCGGGCGGCCCACTGCGCCTGAACGATGCGGTAGGCGGGGAAGGTCGACGAGCCGAAGTACCGGATCTTTCCCGCCCGCTGGAGATCGGTAAGCACTGACAGCGTCTCCTCGTCGCTGGTGCTCGGGTCCCACCTGTGGATCTGATAAAGATCCACGTGGTCGGCGCCGAGGCGGCGCAGGCTGTTGTCCAACGCGGTGACCAACCACCGGCGTGAACTGCCCCGATGGTTGCGCTCGTCGCCCATCGGCAAGCTCGCCTTGGTGGCCAGCACGACGTCGTCGCGGCGACCGGCGATGGCCTTGCCGATCATCTCCTCGGACTGGCCGCCGCTGTACACGTCAGCGGTGTCGATGAGGTTGATCCCCGCATCGAGGGCCGCATCGACGATGGCGGTCGCTTCCTCCTGCGTGGTGTTGCCGATCTTCCCAAAGTTCATCGCGCCGAGCACGAGGCTGCTGACCTGCACACCGGTGCGGCCCAAAGTGCGGTACTGCATGACTTGTCTCCTTTGCGACGTGAGGTGGTTTGCGAAGCGCGGCTTGGGTCTTGGCTCGCCGGTTCAGTATGCTGACTGAGCGGAACCGTGTTCCGGTATCAAACATACGGAACGTGGTTCCGGATGGCAAGTCACGTGGCGGAGGTAACGCGCAGTGGTCAGCACCGACAGCGGATCAGGGTCGTCAGCCAGGCGAAAGCGTGCGGACGCCCGACGTAACGAGGAGACACTGCTGGACGCCGCCGCCGCGGCCTTCGTCGCCTCCGGCGTCGATGTGCCCGTGCGCGACATCGCCGCCAGGGCCGGCGTGGGCATCGGCACGATCTACCGCCATTTTCCGACGCGGGCCGATCTCATCGTCGCGGTCTACCGGCACCAGGTCGAGGCATGCGCTGAGGCCGGTCCGGCACTGCTGGCGAGCAGCAGTACACCGCATGCCGCCCTGGTGCGTTGGATCGACCTCTTCGTCGACTTCCTGGTCACCAAGCACGGCCTTGCCGAGGCGTTGCAGTCCGACGATGCCGCCTTCGAGACTCTGCACGCCTATTTCATCGACCGCCTCGTCCCCGTGTGTGCCCAACTCCTCGACGCAGCTGCCGCGGCGGGCGAGATCCGCCCCGACATGGATGCCTACGAACTGCTGCGTGGCGTCGGCAATCTCTGTATCGGCGCGGATGACAATCCCCGCTACGACGCGCGTCGCCTGGTCGGACTCCTCACCGAAGGACTGCGCCTCCGCTAGGCAGTCGGCTGCGATCTCCGCCTTCCGCGCCGGTCCTGGGGCCGGCGGTAGATTCGCCGCCACAACGGCGGTCGACGGAAGGGCAATCGGGAATGGACGGCAGGACCGAGGAGCTGCGACACGCGCACGACGTGCTGTCGGAGTGGTACGCGAAGAACGTGGCCGGGGCGCTTGAGCGGATGCCGATCGAGCGGGCGATGCTCGACCTGTTCGCCGAGCTGACCCTGGCGGTGGGGCCGGAGGTCGCGGATGTGGGTTGCGGCACCGGGCGACTTCTGCCGTACCTCGCCGACCGGGGTCTGTCGCCGCGCGGGGTGGACCTCTCGCCGGGAATGATCGAGGTGGCGCGGCGGGACAACCCGGGCTTCGCGTACGAGGTCGCCGACCTGCGCGAGCTGCCGTTCGAGGATGCGTCGCTGGCCGGGGTGGTGTGCTGGTTCTCGTTGATCTACCTTCCGCCCGAGGCCCGGGCTCACGCGTTCGCCGAACTCGCCCGGGTCGTGCGGCCGGGCGGCTACCTGGTGGCGGCCTTCAAGCACGGCGACGGCACCGCGCACCGTAACGGTCCCGGCAGCCGCATCGCCAGCTTCGGCATCGACTTCGATCGCTACTGGCTTTCGGCCCGGGAGATGGTGGACCGCTTCGCCGCCGCCGGGCTCGCGCTGGTTTTTCAGGGCAGCACTCCGTTCGAGAATGGCGAGCCACCGTACGGCTACCTGCTGGTCCGCAAGACCGACGCGGCGACCGCGTAGCCGTACTCCTGCCGCAGCGCGAATTCCCTGACCGGACCGCTGCGGGCCGTGGCCGGACCGGAGGCACGTTACCCGGTGAAGTAGGAGGCGCTCTCCGCGTCTGCCGGGTAGTAGGACTCGATCGCGATCTCGTCGATGGTGATGTCCATCGGGGTGCCGAACGTGGTGATGGTCGAGAACAGTCGCAGTTCCCGCCCGTCGATGTTGAGGATCATCGGGATCACGACGTCGGCGTCGATCCGTTGACCTGGCGCCTCGTCGGGCCCGGGCGCCAGGAGTTCCTCGTAGAGCGCGGTGAGGTCAGGGTCGGGAGCGGTGGCGAGTTGGCGCGAGATCCGGCTGCGGAACACCGCGCGTACGTCGGCCAGGTTGACGACCAGGCGGGCGAGCCCGCGTGGGTGCAGTCCCAGCCGTACCAGGTTGACCGGTGGCCGCAGCAGGTCGGGAGCCACCTGTGCGAAGAACGGTTCGACGGCGCGGTTGGTCATCACGATGTTCCATCGGCGGTCGAAGACCACCGCTGGATAGGGCTCGTGCGCGCGCAGCACCCGGCGGATCGCGTCGTGGGCAGCCGTCAGTGCGTCGTCGTCGAGTGGACGCTCGGTGTAGCGGGGTGCGAAGCCACCGGCGAGCAGGAGCCGATTGCGATCGCGTAGCGGCACATGGAGTTGAGCGGCGAGCCGGAGGATCATGTCGGCGCTCGGTTTGGATCTGCCCGTCTCGACCAGGCTGACGTGCCGGGCCGAGACGTCCGTGGCGATGGCGAGATCGAGTTGGCTGAGCCCCCGGCGGTGTCGCCACTGTCGTAGGAGTTCCCCGACCGTGTACACGGTCATGGAGCGTACTCATCGAGGAGCCGGGCGCCATGACATCCGATGTCATCGACAGGCGTCGCGGGTGCGGGAAACACTGCGTCCATGACCACGGAGAACAAGACGATCGTCCAACGGGCGCTGGCAGGGCTGATCGAGACAGGTGACGTCGACGCGCTCGCCCAACTGCTGAAAGACGACTTCGTGCACCACCGGCCGGGTTCGATCACATCGACCAAGAGGGAGTGGCTCGCCGCCGTCCGCGCCGCGCTGGTGCCGCTCGCCGATATGCGGGTCGAGACTCATCAGGTGCTGGCCGACGGCGATCACGTCGTGGTGTACTCGCGACGCTGGCTTCCGGACACCGGGTCGGAGATCGCGGTCGTCGACATCTGGCGGATCGACGACGGGCTGATCGCCGAAGGGTGGGAGATCATCGAGCCGGTCGCTCAGGTTGCCGCGAATCTGGCGTGGTGGGAACCGGCCCAGTGCTGACCGCAACCGACGAGCCGGGCTACGAAATGGTCGAGGCCGCCATCAGTCGCGCGGCGCCGTCCTGACCGAGGGCAAGTGATCGAAGGGGAGGAATCTCCATGAACGTCGCTGCCATCGTCGGCGGAGGGCTGGCGCTGTTCATCGCGGTGGCTGCGCTCGTCCACCTGGGCCGTCGGCGCGCCACACCGTACGCCCTCGGCCGGTCGTTACGACTGCTCGCGCTCGGGGTGACGCTGGGGCTCGCCGTCGCCATGCTGCCCGCCACCGTGTCGGACAGCGGCGCCGCCACGGGTTATCTGCTGGGGGTGCCGACGGTCGTGGCCCTGCTGCCGCTCGGCGCAGAGCTGGCGGGCCGCTTGGTCGGTGTCGCGACGACGCTGGCGGCGATCGTGATGCTGGCCTGGGGGCTGCTTCTCGGTCTCGGTGACGGCGTCTACTTCGTGATTCCGGCCCTGATCCTCGGTGCGGCCGCAGTCGCATCGATCACGCCACGGCGCGGGATACCGGCCTCCGACTACCGGAACCGCCCCCGGACACGGTCGTGAAGGGCCACCGGAGGCGGTGACAGCCGCATCGCCACGGGCGATCGGGGCACTGATCGCGCTCTCGACCTCGGCGTTCTGTTACGTCGCCATGGAGACGCTGCCGATCGGGATCCTGTCGCTCATCGCCGCCGATCTGAATGTGTCGGTGTCCCACACCGGCCTGCTCGTCACCGGGTACGCGGTCACCGTCGCGATCGTCTCCGTTCCGCTGACGTACCTCACCCAGCGGGTGGCGCGTCGTCGCCTGCTGACCGTCCTGCTGGGCGTACTGGTCATCGCCACGCTGGTCTCGGCCGCCGCCCGCGACTACCAGATGCTGCTCTGGGCGCGCGTGGTCGTAGCGCTCACCCAGGCGCTGTTCTGGGCGGTGGTGGCGCCCGCCGCCGCAGGCATGTTCCCGCTCCGGGTACGTGGAAAGGTCACCGCTGTCGTGTTCGCCGGGGCCTCCCTCGGCCCGATGCTCGGCGTGCCGGCCGGTACCTGGCTCGGACAGCAGCTCGGATGGCGTGCGGCGTTTCTGGCCCTGGCTGGTCTGGCGCTGGCCGCGTTCGTGGCGATCGTGACGCTGATGCCGTCGACGCCGATGATGGCCACCCATGCGTTCACCGGCACCAGCCCGGACACCCGCCGCTACGCCACCGTGGTGCTCGCCACCGCGTTGTCGGTGGGCGGGTTGTTCACGGCGTTCACCTACACGGCTGTGTTCCTGACCGACGTCACCGGGTTCGCTCCCGCGGCCGTCGGCCTTCTTCTCCTCGTCCGAGGGCTCGCGGACTTCGCCGGCATCAGCGTCGGCGGAATCGCGAGCGACCGCAACCAGCGCGCGGCGATGCTGATGCCGGTGCTGCTGCTCGCGGTCGCCCTGCTCGGGATGTTCGTCCTCGCCGATTCGACACCCGCGACCGGAGTGCTGCTGGCCCTGACCGGGTTCGCCATGGGTGCGCTCACGCCGGCGCTGCAGAACCGGGTACTCGAAGTGGCGCCGGGACGTTCCGACCTGGCGGCGGCGGGAAACTCCGCCGCCTTCAACGTCGGCATCGCCGGAGGATCCCTGCTCGGTGCCCTCCTCCTGCCCGGGTACGGCGTGCGCAGCACGGCCCTGGTCGGCGGTCTGCTGGCCGTCGCTGCGCTCGCCGTCCTGTTGGCCGAGCCATTGATCGCCAACGGCGGCCGGTCGAGCGGTGCCACAAACTATCCGCCGACGGCTCGCATGAGTCGCGGCTGACCGCTGAGGCGACCCGCTGACGCTGTTCAGTCGGGCAGTTCGGGAATCGCGCCGGCAGTGACCAGCCCGGCGAGCGTGAGGGGTTGGTCGCCGTCGCTGTGCCCGAGGACGAGGGCGAGCTGCCTCTCCGGTGCCTCGTGGGGTGCCCAGACGCGCAGGTCGCCGTAGAGATCCTGACGAAGCAGCGCGTCGTAGACCGCCGGACGGTCCGCCTGCGGGTTCCGCAGGAGGTAATCGACGCTACGCACGCGGTGCGGTCCCCACTGCTCGTCCAACGCTCGGGTCAGCGTGGCCAGATGCCGGTCGCCGGCCTCCAACTGCTCGGTCCACTCGGGGTCGCGCAGGCCGGTGAGATCCGGTCCCTCCCACAGCGGCAGGAGCACGAAGCCGGCGGCGCGGGTGGCCACCCATTCGCCGGTGTGCGGGTCGGATTCGATCGAGGTGGGGCTGCCGGCGGACGGTATCGGTCCGGTCAGGAGCGCCGTGACGGCCCCGAGGGCCCGGGACACATCGAAGTCAAGGCCACGTACGACGGTCACCGTGCCCATCTTGCCGCACGTTGCCGAATTGCCCGGAGGGACCGGCAGCTCCGCGTCGCCAACCGCTGCCGCGACTACGGCGTACGGCGTTCGAGGTCGCTCTTGAGGGTGGCCAGCATGCCCACCGCGGCGCTGGCGTAGTCGCCGATCCACCGGTCGTGGATGTGCTTGATCGGTAGCGGGTCGAGATGGTTCCACCGCTCGCGTCCCTTGCGCTGGGCGATGACCAGCCCGGCCGCCTCCAGCACCCGCAGGTGCTGCATCACCGTGCATCGGTCCAGGTGCGGGAACCGTTCGCAGAGGTCGCCGGTGGTCCGGGCCTGGTTCTTGAGCGCGTCGAGGAGCTGCCGCCGGGTCGACGACGCCAGCGCCTTGAAAACCCGGTCCTCGTCGACCTGTTCCGGGCTGACGCGCTCGCCACGACGACTCGACATGTTATAAAGCTATAACATGTCGACGACGCGAGAGAGGGCCGCCATGGACCTGCGATTCAAGATCGCCGGGCGGATCAGCCGTCCGGTTCACGAGGTGTTCGAGGCGGTGGCCGATCCCGACCAGCTCTCCCGGTACTTCACCACCGGTGGCGCGAAGGGCCGGTTGGTCACCGGCGCCACCGTCACCTGGGATTTCGCCGACTTCCCCGGCGCCTTCCCGGTCGAGGTGGTCGAGGTGGAACAGGACCGGCGGATCGTGCTGCGGTGGGAGGCGGCGGATGGCGCCCAGTCCACAAGCGACGCAGCGGTCACCGGCGCGTCCTACTTCACCACCGTCACCATGGAGTTCGAGTCACTCGGCGACGATCGGACCCTGGTCACCATCGCCGAGCAGGGGTGGCGGCCCACCTCCGAGGGTCAGGCGGCCTCGTACGGCAACTGCCAGGGCTGGACCCAGATGCTCTGCTGTATGAAGGCGTGGCTGGAACACGGCATCAACCTGCGTGAAGGCTTTTTCGCCTGACCCGTCCCGGGTCGGTCAGCCGTGCGACGCGTGGTGCTCGGAGACGGCGCGTCCCATCCGGGTCACCGCCTCGGTCAGGATCTCCGGCGACGTGGCGAAGTTGAGGCGTACGAAGCCAGCGCCGCCGGTGCCGAAGACGTGCCCGGAGCTGAGGGCGACCCGTGCACGGTCGATGAACAGCCGTGCCGGCCCGGCGATATCGGTCACCACGCCCGGCTCGTCGCCGACCGGGCCGGTGTCGATGCGGAGCGCGGTGCAGTCCAACCAGGCGAGGTAGGTGCCCTCGGGGCGGTGGTACCGGAGAGTCGGCGCATGCCGGGCCAGCAACACCCCCAGCAGCTCGCGGTTGTGGTCGAGACCGGCCAGCAGGCGGTCCAGCCACTCGCCGCCGTCGCGAAAGGCGGCGGTGTGCGCGATGACGCCGAGGTGGCTCGGCCCGTGGCCGACCTCCTCCGGCATCCGCCGCAGGTCGGCGACCGCGTGCGGGCCGGCCACCACCAGCGCCGACTTCAGCCCGGCCAGGTTCCACGCCTTGGAGGCGGACAGCACGGTGAACGCGTCCTCGGCGCCGGGCACCGTGAGGTACGGCGTGAACCGCGCCCCGGGCAGCACCAGCGGAGCGTGGATCTCGTCGGAGACCACCCGTACCCCGTACCGGCCGGCAAGGTCGGCGACCGCTTCGAGTTCGTCCCGGCGGTGCACCACACCCGTCGGGTTGTGCGGGTTGCACAGCAGGAACACCGCTCGGCGGCCGTCCGCACGGGCCCGGCGGAACGCCTCGCCCAGCGCCGACACGTCCATCCGCTGGTCCGCACCGAGCGGCGCCTCGATCACCCGCCGGTCGGCGTGGCTGACGAAGGCGTAGAACGGCGGGTAGACCGGTGCGCAGACCACGACCGCGTCGCCGGGAGCGGTCAGCAGTCGGAGCACCTCGACGATGCCGAGCATCACGTCCGGGACCAGGGCGGTGCGGTCGACCGCCAGATCGGACCAGCCCCACCGGTGGGCTGCGAAGTCGGCGAGCGCCTCGGCGTACCCCGTGCCGTAGGCGTATCCGGTGTCACCACGCCCGACCGCGTCGTGCAGCGCCTCGGCGACCGGCGCGGCCAACGGCACGTCCATCTCGGCCACCCAGAGGGGCAGCACGTCATCGGCGTACTGGCGCCACTTGACGCTGGTACGTCGTCGCAGCTCGGCCAGGGACAGCTGGGTCAGCGGATTCGCCATCGGCACGGGCGATCGAGCCTCGCGGGCCACCGGGCTGGCCATGCCGGGCTCCTATCGAAGTGGTCGTCCTCTGGGGAGGGCCTAGATCACCATCGTATCCAGAACAGGTCCAGTCTCGACGTATGGACGGCGGTTGCCGGCTGCTGCCAGGCTGTGCGGCCATGGACAGTCTCGCTGCGCAGCTACCGGCACTACTCGGCGTGCTGGTCGGCACCATCGGCACGATCGTCGCCACCTCGCTGGCAGACCGGTCGCGGTGGCGACGCAACCAGACGGTGCGCTGGGACGAGCGCCGGCTCGACGCGTACGTCGAGTTCGCCCGGGCGTTGAAGGAGACACACACCATCGCCAGCCGACTGACCGGCGGTTACGTCGACCGGGACACGGCGCTCGCCGCGCTCGCGGAGGCAGATTTCCGGCACACCCTGGCCTGGGAGAACGTGCTGCTGCTCGGCGACGCGCCGACGGTGACGGCGGCGCGGGCCTGGCGGGACAGCGTCTGGGAGGTCGAGCGGCTGGCGCGCGACGGGCAGGCCGACGCCGACCGGCCCATGTTGCTGCACCGGGCCAACGAGGCACGCGACGCGTTCTACCATGCCGCCCGTGGTGGGCTCGGGGTCGGCGGCGGGTCGGTGGCGCAGGCCGAACTGCTGGTGAGCAGGCTCAACCTCCGAACCGACCCGCAACCCGCAGCGCCCGCGGAGCGGTGACCGACCGGCTCAGGCGGGGTGGGCGGGCTGGTCGAGGATGGCGCTGAACCGCTGCTCGGCCAGGTCGAGTTGGTCCAGGATGTGTTGCTTCACCGGCTCGGACAGGGGCGTGTCGGCGCGGGTGACGAGGTCGCGGTACACCGGCACCAGGGGGCGGTACTTGCGGGCCGACGACTCGACCTTCGGGCCGACAGAATGGATCACCCCGACGCCGTTGTCCGTGAAGTCGGAGACCTTGATGACCCGCGCCCACGGTTCCCGTTCGAGACTGGCCGCGACATGCTCCCGGTACTGCTCGTACCGGTCCCGACCGGGCTCCCACGGCGGGTTGGTCACCGCCGCGACCAGCCGCGCCACCCGCGCCCCGAACCGCTCGGCGAGCACCGCCAACGCCGCGTCGGTCGGATCCCCAACGTCGTCCCCACCGACGCCCAGCCTCCCGCCGCTGTTCGGCTCCCCGCCGCTCCTGGGATCCCCGGCGTCGACCAGCTCGGCCGGATGGTCCTCGACCGCGTCGTGCAGCAGACCGGCGACGATCACGTCGACGTCGCGCACCTGGTAGTGGTGCAGCATCCGGATCGCCACCCGGAGCAGATGATTGACGTACGGCTCCCGGGACCGCCGATCATCGCGATGGAGCCACCCGGCCAGCTCCAACGCCTCGTCGAGCCGGCCACGCTCCTCGTCGCCGAACCCCTCGATCTCCAGCCGGAACCGCTCCCGCAGCCCGGCCTCGCCGTGCATCTCGGTGATCGCGTGCATCGGCATGGTGGCCAGATGCGGCGGCAAGTCCATCCGTCCCTTATATCGGATCACCCCCACCTTTCGGTGGACCGGCGACGCCCGCCGCTGTCGCCCGCTGAGCATAGGATCTGCCCATGCAGGAGGGCCGGTGGACGACGATCACCCCGTCGCAGTTCACGCACGAGCGGGAGGCACTGGCCTACGTCCAGACGCTGCTCCCCGACACCGAGCCCTACCGCGCCTGGTCGAACTTCACCTTCACCGCACAGACCGGGCATCCGTACGAGGTCGATCTGCTCGTCGCCGCCCCCGGCGGCCTCTATCTCGTCGAGATCAAGAGCTGGTCCGGGCGGCTGACCTCCAGCGGTTCGAACTGGCTGCTGCACGGCCCCAACGGCACCCGCACCTTCGACAACCCGTTGCATCTGGCCGATGCGAAGGCCAAGAAGCTCAAGTCGCTGCTCCAGGTCGCCGCAAGCCGCCGCCGGGGCCAGCCGGTGCGGATTCCGTTCGTCCAGGCGGCGGTCTTCCTGTCCAAGCCGGGGCTGACGATTGAGCTGTCGGAGCATCACCTGCACGGCGTCTACGGCCCCGAGCCCGTTGCGGGCCGTGACGGCAAGCTGGATCCGATCACTTCGCTGCTGTTGCGGCAGCCGGACGACGAGCGGCGAAGGGTCACCCGGGAGGTGTCGGCGGCTCTGCCGGATCTGCTCGCGGATGTCGGCATCGCGCGTAGCCGGAGGCACTACCAGGTCGGCGCGTGGGAGCTGGAGACCCGGCCCTTCGACGTCGGGCCGACCTGGCAGGATCACCGGGCCCGGCACCGTGACCTGGAGCGGGAGCACCGCCGGGTACGGATCTACCTGGTCGAACGCAACGCCGCCCAGGCCACGCGGGCCAGCATCGAACGGGCCGCCCGGCGCGAGATGTCGGTGCTGCACGGCATCAGCCACCCCGGCATCGTCCAGGCCGACTCGATGGAGCAGCACGAGGCCGGGCCGGCGCTGATCTTCCGCCATGACCCACGGACGATCCGTCTCGACCATTACATGTCGCAGTACGGCGAACGCCTCGACGTGCTCACCCGACTCGCCATGATCCGCCAGCTCGCCGAGACAGTGGCGTACGCGCACCGCCGTAAGCTGCACCATCGCGCCCTGTCCGCCCGCAGCGTGTTGGCCGCTCCCGGACCACGGCGGCGCGGCGGCAGCGAGGACGAGGCGTGGCTGACGCCCCGACTGCTGGTGAGTGACTGGCAGGCGGCCACCCGCGGCACCGACACCAGCGGCAGCGGCAGCGGCGAGCCGATCACCCCCTCCTCACACGCCACAGACCACATCGAGCGTTCGGCGGAGGCGTATCTCGCACCCGAGCTGAGCGCGCCGAACCCGGACGCGGTCGCGATGGACGTCTTCGGCCTCGGCGCGTTGGCGTACCTGATCCTCACCGGGCAACCTCCGGCGGCCAAGCGCCCCGAGCTGCTCACCCGGCTCGCCCGCGACAACGGGCTGCGTGCGGCATCGATCGCCGACGCGATCAGCACCTTCGCCGACGAGATGATCCAGGCGGCGACGGCCCCGGTGCCCATCCAGCGACTCACCACGGTCGCCGAGTTCGTCGAGATGCTCCAGGAGGTCGAGGACGAGCTGACCGCCCCGCCACCCACCTCGACCCACCCGCCCGAATCGGCACCGGAGCAGGTCGATCCGCTGGAGGCGCGCGGTGGTGACCTGGTCGGCGAGTGGAAGATCGTCCGTAGCCTCGGCACCGGCTCGACCTGCCGGGCGTTCCTGGCCTTCAACGAGCGCACCCGCCGCAACGAGGTGCTCAAGGTGGCCCTCTCCGACGAGAAGGCAGCCCGCCTGGCCCACGAGGCCCGGGTGCTCGGCCCGCTCACCGACTCCCGGGTGATCCGCCTGGCCCGGCCGGAGCCACTGCAACTCGGCACCCGCACCGTCGTGGTGCTGGAGCACGCCGGCGACCACACCCTGGCCCGGAAGCTGCGTGACGACGGCCGGCTCACCATCGACGAGCTGGAAACCTACAGCGACTACCTGTTCGGCGCCCTGGACTACCTGGAGGGCGAGGGCGTCTACCACCGCGACATCAAGCCGGACAACATCGCCATCCGCATCCGCCCAAACCGCACCCGCCAACTGGTGCTCTTCGACTTCTCCCTGGCCGGCGTCTCGGTCAAGGAACTCGCCGCCGGCACCCCGCGCTACCTCGACCCCTTCCTCGGCACCGCCGCCCGGCAGGTCTACGACAAGCACGCAGAGTGGTACGCCCTGGGTGTCACGCTGCACGAGATGGCCTCTGGCGAACTGCCGCTGTGGGGTGACGGCGGCACCGAGCCGCAGCTCACCGAGGGACCGCCGGTGCTGGCCGCGGAGGCGTTCGACGCGGCGATCCGCGACGGCCTGGTGGAGTTCTTCCAGCGGGCCCTGCACCGCGACCATCGTCGCCGGTTCACTTCGCTCAAGGAGATGCGTGACGCCTGGCAGCAGGTGTTCCGCCGCTCCGACGCGAGTGCCCCGGTCGGTAGCGAGCATCCGGAGATCGAGGCCGAGGAGCCCGACGAGAAGGCCGCCGAGAAGGCTCGCGACGAGGCCGCCGCCAAGGCCACCCGCGCCACCTCGCTGGAGGCCGCCGGGCTCACCCCACGGGCGGTGTCCGCCGCGCACCGGGTGGAGGCCACCACCGTCGGTGAGCTGCTCGCCGTCGGTAACAACACCTTCGCCACGCTGCCCGGTCTTGGCGCCCGGACACGCAGGGAGTTGCAGCGCCGGGTGAAGCAGTGGCGCACTCGACTGGGGGAGCGGGAAACCATCCCCACCTCAGCCGCCGCCCGCAAGGCTGCCACCGCCGAGGTCGCCACCGAGACGACAAACGCCGGCGGCGACACCGATCTGGTACGCGTCGGTCTCGACGCCATCGCCGCGCTGCTCGTGCCGGCCAAGAACGGCCGCAACGCCGCCGAGGTCGAAGCCACCCGGCTGCTGTTGAATCTGCCCGACGCCACCGGCACGCTGCCCGGACTGCCGCTGTGGCCGCAGCAGCCACAGGTCGCCGCCGCTGTCGGCGTCACGTCCGGCCGGATCGCCCAGATCCTCGGCAAGCAGCGCAAGCGCTGGCAGGGCATGCCGGTGGTGGGCAGCGTGCGTACCCAGATCATCGAGCTGCTGCGCGACGGTGGACGGGTGATGGGGGTCGCCGAGTTGGCCGAGGCCCTGCTCATCAGCCGCGGGTCGGTGCGTACCGGAGACGACCTGCGGCTCACGGTGGCGGTCGCCGCCGTACGGGCGGCCGTCGAGGTCGACGCCATCGAGGAGGAGCCGCGCCTGCTGCTGCGGCGGCACGCTCGCGGCGACATCGACGGCAAACCGAATCCGCGTGGCGACCGGCTGCTCGTGGCGCTTGAAGCGGGCGAGGACGACGGTCCGGACGCCCCAGCCGCGCCAGCGCTGCTCGACTACGCCGACGCGCTCGGCAAGGCCGCCGACGAACTCGCGGCCAGCGAGGTGCTGCCCAGCGCGGCGACGGTGCTGCGTACCCTCGCGGCCGTAACCCCGCCCGGCGGTGCTGCCGACGCTGTCGACGACCGGCGACGCGTGGTGCTCGCCGCCGTGGCCTCGGACCAGGCCGCCGCGACCGCCCGGCTGGAGCTGTATCCGCGCAACCTCGACCCGGTCCGCGCGCTGCGGCTCGCCCAGGCCGGCGTGGTGCCGCCGGTGACCACGCCCGAGGGGCGGCGCGGCCTCACCCCGGAGCACGTCATCCAGCGGGTGGCCGCCCGTTTCCCCGAGCTGACGGCCCCGCTGCCGTCCCACCCGAAGCTCGACAAGCTGCTGGCCGAGGCCGGTTTCGAGCTGCGCTGGGATCGCGACCGGTACCTTCCCCCACCACCGCGCGCCGGCTCGTCCTCAATGTCGATCGTCCAGCGTCGCCCGTCGGCCACGAACGCGCCGAGCCGGTGGGAGGCCGATTCACCGGAACTTGCTGCGGCGGTGCGGGCCGAGGAACGGCTGACCGGTGCCAGGTCCGCCGGGGGTTTCCGCGCGCTTACCGTACGCCTCAACCGCTACACCCTGGCCCGCGAGGAACTGACCCGACGCTTCGACGCCCGGCCGGTCAACGTGGCGGCGGTGTTCCTGCGTGAGCTACGCGGTCTGGTCGACGCCCGCCCGAAGCCCACCTGGGAGACGGTGCTGGGCGCGGACATCGCCGAACCGGGCTCCCGGGCAGCCATCAAGCTCGGCGAGTACGTCGAGCAGGCTTGGCAGCTGGCGATGCCCTCGTTGCGGGCGCACCTGCGCGTCGACGCCGGGCCGGTGCTGCTGCACGACGCGGCGGTGCTGGCGCGGTACCGGGCGATGGGGCGACTCCATGAGCTGGCCGAAGCCGCACGCAGCGGGGAGGGCGATGTCTGGTTGCTCTGCCCGATGGACGACCCCGGGGTGCTGCCCAAGCTGGACGGTGCGGTGGTCCCCGTTGCCGACAGCGAGTGGATTCCTCTGCCAGACGCATGGACCACAAATGCCCACCGCGGTAGGCACATCGGCGCCGCGACCCCATAACTGCAGAACTCGGCTCGACTCCTGTCAGATATGGGACTCATTCCGTGGCGTGGATCCTGTGTGATACTACGTCGCGCAAGACGATCAGCCTTCACGTAGCAACCTTCTGACGGCAGTGAATCTGCGCCGGCCCAGGCGTGTCCTTCTACCGAGCCGAAGTTGTGATCATATGAATTGGCGGGACCAGATCCTGGACCCGGACTCGTTGGATCTCGACGCCTTCGTCAGGGCCACGTACAGTTTCGCCGTTCCCGCCGGTGCCGATGTCCGTCAGGCCGCAGTCCAGATGCTCCGAATACTCACCCAACGCTCGCAGCGGCTCGGGCTCCGGTATTCCTCTTATGATCCACAGTTCACCGGAGCGGTCATTCACGTGGGGCCGGTTTCCACCTGGACAGACGTGACCCTGGCGCTGCCGCTCGTGCACGCCGCCCCGAGCGAGGGGTTGTCTCACCTGTTCCAGTTGTTGACAAGTGCGGCCGAGTACAGCTACGCCGACGGGGTGTGGCTCCAGCGGGTGGATCTTCCCAGGCCCTTCCTCACCGCACTTCCGGGGCCACAACTGGGTATCGATGGCATTCGTTCGATGCTCGGTGTGCGACGGCGTCCGCTGCTGGCGTTGGAGACCGGGTGCCGGATCGAGACGCTCGACCAGTCCGTGCTCGACCAGTACCGAAAGGTGCTCGTCGCCGGGGCGGACCTCCTGGTCGACGACATGCTGCTGGGTGATCCTCCGTCGCCTACGCTGGCCCTCCAGTACAGGCTGCCACACCTGGTCGCGGTCTGTCGCCGCGCGGCAGAGGAGAGTGGCCGGCAGAAGGCGTACATAACCTGTCTCGCAGGGACGCCGAGCCAGATCATGCGTAAGGCCGAGTGGGCGGCGACGAATGGCGCCAAAGGGTTCGTCGTAAACGGGTTCAGCCAAGGGCTGGGCACGCTGGAGGATCTCAGCTCACACCGATTCGGGGCGTGCCTGATCGCCACCAACATGGGCTCTGGCATGGTGTCGCGCCCGTCGACCGGCGGAGTACACCGGGTCGGTGTGGATGAGCAGGTCATTTCCAAGCTCAGCCGGTTGGCTGGGGCGGACGCGGTGCACACCGGCACCACCGGTGCCGAGTGCTTCGACATCAACTGGAGCGATGCGGTCAGAGCCCTCGCCCAGCCACTACAACTGCCCGGCAAACGGATCCCGGGGGCGTTCCGGGTGGCCGAAGGCGATCTACAGATGATCAATATCTGGCCGAACATCCGAGAGCTGGGTCACGACACCATCTTCGAGATCCATTCCGCGATCCTCGGTGACTCCGACGTCCGGTCCCGTACCCGCCGGTTCCTGGAGCTGATGGAGGGGTTGGCGGACGCCACCGACAACGCGTCCGCACTGACTGTGTACCGCGCGCTGGCGGGCCGGGACGTGAAACTCCGAGCCGAACTCGACAAGGTCGATCTGGAGCACTGGTGACGATCTCGAATCTGCTGACGAGCCTGCTCGATCAGGATCCCGGCCTCGCCGAGCCGATCAAGGATGGCACTGCGCTCGCAGCCAGCCTCGCGGCCGTCTCGGTGGCGATCTTCATCGTGCTGCCCACGTTCCACGGCATCATCCGGATGCGGGGTGCGCCTGGATTTTCCGAGTACGCCGCTGCCCGACGGGTGCTGCGTGGGCTGCACGCTCTGGCGTTCGCCAGCGCACTCTTCTCGGCCGCTGTCGTGGTCGGGATCGTGGGTCGACACTTCCCCTGCCGGCTGGTGCTCTACGCCCAGGAAGGCTTGACGGTCGTCGCCACCCTGCTCTTCTTCGTGGCGATCTACGTGGTGTGGCGCTCCTCGGTGCACACCTTCGCCGAAGAGTATGCCGGGCGCGGCCGGAGCGACCGATGACCGAGCCGCAGGGGCGGTACGCAGCCGGAATGCACCGCAGTATCCCGGCGTTGGAGGCGCTCCTGGCGGCCCGACGTGGGGTGCTACGGGTGCGTTACTCCCATCAGCCCAACGCGCTCGCCAGCCTCGCGGTCCTTTCCGCGTGTGCCGCGGCGGCGCTGACCGGCCTCCGCCGCCAAGATCCGGTGAAGTGCCTGGTGACCTGGATGTCCGTCGACTACGACGGGGCGGACGACGAACAACTGCTGCGGGTACGGTTGCCCCGCTGCCGCCCCGGCCTCAGCACCCGGATGTCGCCAGTGCTGAACCGGCGTCGGATGGGCAAACGGCTTGCGGCGAGCATTCCGGCCGGGGCGATGAGGTTCCGCTTGGCCGAGGTGGAGCAGGAGGCCGTCCATAGCGCGCTCGCGCTGCGGCACCATCTGGCCAGGCAAGGTTGGGCGGTGACCGGCCGGCGCACGTGTCGCAGCAGGGTCGCCGAGGGGTTCGCGGCGTTGCGGCATCTACTCGGTAGCCGGGCTCGGCTGCCCGACGCCCTTGCCGAACACAACGCGTGGATGATTCGGCAGATCTTCGGGGTTGACGTGTCGGTGGCGAGTGGCGTTGAGACGCTGCTCAACCAGGCGCAGGCACGCCAGCGGATGCTGAGCTTCATCGCACTGGCCCGCCCCGACCTCGTGCGGGAAGGCATCTGGCGGGTCTGTTCGAGATGCCACGTCCGCACCCGCGTGCGGTGCCGCTTCGAGGCGTCGGGTGCGGAGATCGACGCCGCCGAGTGCGCCGGATGCGGGCAGGCGACGGCGGGAGCCGCGCTCGACCTGTCAGCGGTCGTCGATTCGAGCGCCGGCCCGTGCCCCGAATTCATCGTCCCGGTGCGACTGGACGATCTGCTGGAACGACTTGTGGAGCCCGACTTCGGGCTGGCTGCCCATTATCCAGGCTCCGTACCGCATCTGACGGGTTCGCGGTCGATTCTGGTGGCGCTGCTGAAAAGTGAGCTGCGTGGTTATCCGGAGCCACCGCCGGACTGGTGTCCGACGCACTTGGATCTGGCCGCCCTCACCGATATGCTCCTGCCGGGCCCGATTCCGGAGCGCTCCGCGAACAGCGCCGGCATGACGGCTTCTCAGGTGCTTTACCGGTCATCGGCACTGGTGGCCTGGAGTGTGCTCGCTGGTTTTACCAGGCCAGCCGGGGTTGATCATTCGACGCAAAGAGCAGGGAGTGTCAGGTGACCGATGACGGGCTGGTCCAGCGGGCTGTGAAACTGTTGCGGAGCAACCGATACTTCACCCTCGCGACCTGCGCGGACGGCGTGCCATGGGCAGCTCCGATCAACTACGTCCTCGGGCCGGGACCGGTCTTGCATTTCTATTCCACGCCGACCGCTCGGCACTCGCGTCACATCGCGGCGATGCCGACCGTCGCCGGTGCGGTGTTCGACTCCACGGCGGTCGGCGACGACGTGGACGGCATGCAGTTCGTGGCCCGGTGCGCCGAGGTGACCGCGTCAGAGTTGGCGGACGTGTCCGAGCACTATTTCAGGACGAACTTCACCGATCCCGAGGAACGGGACTGGTGGTATCGCCCGCCGGAGGCGTTCCATGGCGACGGCACGTGGCGCTTCTATCGCCTCGACCTGACCGAGGTCTACCTGATCGATCTCGAAGCCTTTGTGGAAACCCAGGTCGACACCCGGGTTCAGGTCGACCTCGACCGTCTGCGGCGGTCGCTGGGAGCCTGAGCCGCCCTGATCGAGTGGAGGTGCGGATGTACGGCATCGATCTCTCGGATCGGCGTCGATCCTCGTCCGTCGCAGCAGTGCAGTGCCGGACCCAACCCTGGGTGGAGGATCCGGCGACGGGCGGCAGTTTCATGCTGCTGCACGTCGACCGGCTGTCGGGGCTCTGGGTGGTGCGTAGCCGATTCGCTGCGGGGACGGTGGTGCCGCAACATCTGCACAGCGGGTCGGTCAGCGCGGTGACCCTTGCCGGCCAGTGGGGCTATCCGGAACTCGACGTCCGGTGCGGGGTCGGCGACTATCTGGTGGAGGAAGCGGGGACGGTGCATTCCCTGGCCGTGCACGGGACAGAACCAGCGGACGTCATCTTCTCCATCCTCGGCTCCATCACGTACTTCCATCCGGACGGCACCGTCGATCGGATCGAGGATTGGCGCAGCGTGCTGGACGACTACGAAGCGGGTTGCGCCGAGCAACGACGGCGCCCGAAGGTCATCGGCTCCAGCCTTGACTGATCTCCTGACGCGGGTCGCCGTGCACCCGACCTAGGTTGTCGGTTGCGCGGCGGCGAATCGCTGCCCGGTGATCTGTAGGAGAGGGTTCCGGCGATTGACGTCCAGGACGAGGTCCTGGGAAAAGCAGGTGCTGTCCGCCCATGCCGATCTCACCCGCGTCACCAGCACGTCGTGGTCACCCAGGTCGTCAAGCACCTTCAGGACATCGCAGAGCAGCACGGCGATGCAGTTGGCGACGCCAGCTGGATAGTCGGGCTCGGTCAACAACGGAGTGAGCCCGGCTGCGGAGAACTTGTCCGATTGCGGTGGCAGCGGGCGGCCGGTGTAGCGGTGACCGGCCACCATCACCGCCGGCACCTGGTCACTGGTGGCGAGGCTGATGCTCAGCCGCCGGTGCCGAAGGATGTTGTCGCGGGTTTCCCATTCCGGCCACAGCGCCACCGTCACCAGAGTCGGACTTGAGCTGATCGCGGTGACATTTGTCGCGGCACAGAGATGGGGCGTGCCGTCGCAACGCGTCGAACCGATGAAGTAGACCGGTCGGGGCCCGAGCAACCGGTGGCAGGAATCCAGCAGTGCGGGGTGAAGTCGGCGCAACATCTCCGCAGACTACGTACCGGTGCACGGCGGTCCGGTATGCGACTCAGGATCGCGCCACCGGGCATAGAATAATGACGCCCATCACAGTCGAGTTGGGGTGACCGGCATGGACGTGCTGGATGCGATCGTCGAGCAGCACCGGCGTCGGTCCAGGCTGGACGAGCGGTTACCAAGCCTCGACCGGGCGAAGGTGGCCGCCCTGCTGGCGTCGGCCGCAACGCCGACGACGTCGGCCGTCCGCGCCATTTGTGACGCGGACGGGGTGATCGCGCTGGCGTGGCCGGCGGTCGAGCACTACGACCCGGACAGCGACAAACTCGCCTACTACGAGCGTGACACCGGCACCACTTTCGGATTGACCATCCGGCAGACCGGTGGCCCGTGCCTTGCCGCGCTCAACGCCCTGCTGACGCAGATCGAGCAGGACTGGCGGGCGGCCGGGGCGACCGGGGCCAATCTGGTCTGGCCATGTCGCGAGATGAGCATTGACCAGCCTCTTGCGGCGCACGGCTTCGCCAAGGACGCCTGCATCGCCGTCAAGCCGATGGCGGAGCCGCGCCCGGCGGCCACCGGCCGCAGGCGATCGCTGAGCGCCCGGCTCGCGGTGCCCGACGATGAGCCGATGCTGCTCCGCCTCCAAGAGGCTGTTCTCGCAGCGCACATACCGGACAGCCCGTTCGCTCGACGGGTCCCGGCGGTCCGCGCCCGCTTTCATGATCGGCTGGCAGAGATGTGGGCCGGCCGGACACCGGCCGATGGGGCACCGCTCGTGGTGGTGGCGGAGGACCAGGGGCAGATCGTCGGCATGTCGGAGTGTTTCGTCAGACGGCACGACATCGCACTGGACATGCTGCTGCCGGATGGCTTATACGGCTACGTGAACACCTTCGGTGTGCTGCCGGAGCGGCGGGGCGGCGGGGCGGGCCGCTTCCTCGCCGACGCCGTCGAACGTGCACTGTCCCACTTTGACGTACGCGGCATCTACCTCTACTACAGCTACTACAACACAGCAGCGATGGCGTTCTGGTCGAAGGTGGGCTATTCGCCGCTGTGGCGTACCTACCAGTGTCGTCGACTGATCCCTTCCGCGAGATGAGGCACGACGCCACTCAGTGACAACCCGGTGCGGCGAGGCCGCGGCTGCGGACGCCGGTCACAGCCCTGGTCCTGTCCTGGGCGGCCGGTCCAGGCGGGGGCAGGTTGACCGGCGGCCGAAGGCCGGCGAGTCGGACGTAGAGCTCGCGTTTGGCGGTGGCGTTGCCGCGCCGGTCGATGACGTACCCGGTCAACCAGATCCAGCCGTCGTAGGCGTGCCGGTCGCTGACCGAGACGACCCGCAGGGTCAGTGCCCGACCTCCCGCGAACTGCACCGAGGCGCGACCGTCGATCCGGAGCAGGTCGCCGGGGGTCGGGCGGGCGGTCACCAGCGGCCCTGGTTCGGTGGTCGGCAGTGCCGGGCGTGCATGGACTGCCAGTCGCGCAGGGCCCGCTTGAGCCTCTCGTTCTCCTGGGCGACCGTACGGAACTGCCGGTGCAGGTCGGCCAGCTCGTCGGCGACCGTGGCCTGGAACTCGCGTACCTGATCAGCGTCGACCCCACGGCGGCGCGGGGCGAACGTGCGGGTGCGTACCTCGTGCGGGGTCAACCGGATCGGGTGACCGGTCCCGTAGGGCTGGCCACCTCGATACACCTGGGCCACGACGGTCCTTTCCGGGGCAGGCGGGAGCGCGGAGGGTCGGTGCGGTGGTGCGTGGAAGGGCGGGCCGTGCGTGGCCGGCGTCCGCACGGCCCGCCCGCTCGGCCGCCGCAGCCCCATTCGGCGGTACGACGACAGAGCAGCTCACTGGGTCGGGACGGGCACGCACACCCGCCCCGACCAGGGGGATGAGCCGAACTCGTTGCCACGCGAGGACCGGCTCGGCATCAACATAACCAGGGAACATAGGGAAGTCAAAGGACATTGTGTAGGTGTTTGAGTTGTGATCGAATTCGGGTTGCCACGCGAGGAGTGCCATGCCCGAATCAGCCGAGTACCTCCGCATTGCCGCAGACGTGATCGCCGACGTCAGGTCCGGCAAGCTCAAACCGGGCGATCGGCTGCCGTCGCTCGCGCAGACCCGTGCCGACTACGGCGTCAGCTACGGCACCGTGCAGATGGCCTACGTCCGACTCGAAGCCCTGCGGGTGATCCGGCGGCAGCAGGGCAAGGGTGTCTTCGTGACCGATCCGAAGACCTGGATGCGGGAGCCGTAGGTAGCGGCTCGGCGACGGAAACGGCCCTTACGGGTGCCCCGTCCCGTGAGCGGGACGACTAGAGTCGTCGCGTGGTCGACCGGAAGCTGCTCTTGTCGGACTTGCAGAAGCAGGTCAAGAACCTGGAGAAGGACCTGCGGGAGCAGGCCGAGACGGTCGAGGAGGTGCGCTCCCGGCTGCGTGGCGAATACGACCACGCGTTCAAGGTCGGGCGTACCGCCGCCACCTGGACAGCCTGGCGCGACGAGCGAGTCACGCAGGTCGCGGTCGCCTGGGTGCTCGGCACCGTCTTCGTCCGCTTCTGCGAGGACAACGGCCTGCTGCCCGACCCCTACCTCGCCGGGCCGGGGGACCGCCTGGTGCTGGCCGAGGAAGCCGAGGCCCAGTTCTTCCGCGACCGGCCGGAGGAAACCCTGCGCGGCTGGATGGAACAGGGCTTCGACGCCATCGCCAGCACCCAGGCCGGCAAGTCGCTCTTCGACAAGCGGCACAACCCGCTCTACCAGATCCCGCTCTCCCACGACGAGGCGAAGAACCTGATCGCCTTCTGGCGTCGACGCGGCGAAGCAGGCACCCTGCTGCACGACTTCACCGACCCGGAGTGGGACACCCGCTTCCTCGGCGACCTCTACCAGGACCTCTCCGAAGCCGCCCGCAAGACGTACGCCCTGCTCCAGACGCCGGAGTTCGTCGAGGAGTTCATCCTCGACCTGACGCTCACCCCGGCGATCGAAGAGTTCGGCCACGACGTGGTCAAGATGATCGATCCCACCTGCGGCTCCGGCCACTTCGTCCTCGGCGCGTTCCACCGGCTGCTGAAGGAGTGGGAGCAACACGCCCCCAACCGAGACCCCCACGAGCGGGTACGCCTCGCCCTCGACGCCGTCCACGGCGTAGACATCAACCCCTTCGCCGTAGCCATCGCCCGCTTCCGCCTCCTGGCAGCCGCCCTCCGCGCCAGCAACCTTAAAACCCTTGCTGACTCGGCTGGCTACACCTTCCCGATGCACCTCGCCGTCGGCGACTCGCTGCTCAAGCGCCGCCAGGACACACTGCCCGGCATCGATGCGGAGGCGGACGCGATGGTGGAGTTCACCTACGCGACCGAGAATTTACGCGAACATCCCGGCATACTCAGCCCCGGCACCTACCACGTCGTGGTGGGCAACCCGCCCTACATCACCGTCAAGGACAAGGTTCTCAACGACGCCTACCGCGAGATGTACCCGGCCTGCTCAGGCAAGTACGCCCTATCAGTGCCCTTCGCGCAGCGCTTCTTCCAGCTGGCCAAGCCCGGCGACGGCGATGGCAAGGGTGCCGGGCACGTCGGCCAAATCACCGCCAACTCGTTTATGAAGCGCGAGTTCGGCAAAAAGATGATCTCGAAACTGTTCGCGGTCGAGGTCAACCTGACCCACGTCATCGATACCTCGGGTGCCTACATCCCCGGCCACGGCACCCCGACTGTCATACTGATCGGCCGAAACGCCAACCGTGGCCGCGCTGGCACGATCCGCACGGTGATGGGTATTCGTGGTGAGCCAAGCACGCCTGTTGATCCGAGCCGAGGTGTGGTGTGGCAGGCCATCGTGTCACAGATTAACCGGCCTGGTTTGCAGACCGAGTGGATTAGCACCGCCGATACATCCCGGGCAAACCTTGCTTCTCACCCTTGGAGTCTATCGGGAGGCGGTGCAGACGAGGTCATGAATCTACTGGCTGCGGCACCGAGTTCACTCTCGCAAGCAGGTGCTGACATCGGAATGACGACTCTAACTCTGGAGGACGAGGCGTTTCTGGTGCCGAAGGATGCTGTCCGGCGGCTGGGAGTCGGCGTCGACGTCACGCCATTGATAAATGGCGACGAGGTGCGAGATTACCTCTTGGCGGCGCCTTTCTCAACCGTGATGCCATATGAGATTGACGGGTCTCAGCGAGGACTTCTTCCTGCAACCCTTCGTTATCTATGGAACATGCGCACGAACCTAGCGCGGCGGCTCTATTTCGGAAAGGTGCCGAGCGAGCGAGGACTTCGTTGGTATGACCTCGGGATGTACTTCGCCGGGCGACATCGGACGCCGTTGTCGATTACGTTTGCGTTTGTGGCGACGCACAACCATTTTGTGCTGGATCGGGGCGGGAAGGTTTTCAAGCAGTCGGCACCGGTGATCAAATTGGGAGAGGGGGCGTCGGAGGACGAACACCTGCGGCTGCTCGGGGTGCTCAACAGTTCGACCGCCTGCTTCTGGCTCAAGCAGGTCAGCCACAACAAGGGCAGCACCGTCGATTCCCGAGGAGCTAGGCAGACGACGATCCCCTGGGAGGACTTCTACGAGTTCACAGGTACCAAGTTGCAGGAGTTTCCGCTGCCTTCGGCGTACCCGTTGGAACTTGCTCGGGAGATTGATGGGCTGGCGCAGCGGCTTGCCACGGTGAGTCCGGCGGCGGTGGCGGGGTCTGGGGTGCCGACGCGGGAGCGGCTGGATGCCGCCGCCTACGAGTGGCACGCCACCCGGGGGCAGATGATCTGCTTGCAGGAGGAGTTGGACTGGCAGGTCTACTCGCTCTACGGGCTGCTGGACGAGGACCTGACCGCGCCGGAGAGCGTCCGGCCGCCGATGCTGTCGCTGGGGCAGCGGGCGTTCGAGATCGTCCTCGCGCGGAAGATGCGTGACGAGGGGCTGGAGACGCAGTGGTTCGCGCGGCACGGCTCAACACCGATCAATGAGCTGCCGGCGGGCTGGTCGGACGAGTACAAGGCGATCGTGCAGCGGCGGATCGAGCTGATCGAGGGCAACCGCAACATCGGGCTGATCGAGCGGCCGGAATGCAAACGGCGGTGGGCCACCGAGGGCTGGGACAAGATGCAGGCCAAGGCGCTGCGGGACTGGCTGCTGGACCGGTGCGAGACGCGGGAGCTGTGGTATCACCACGTCGACGGCCTGGAGCAGCCGCGTCCGCTGACAACCGCCCAGCTCGCCGACGAGCTGCGTCGCGACCCCGACGTGCTCGCTGTCGCCGAGTTGTACGCGCCCGGTCAGGATCTCGGCAAGGTGATCGCCGACCTGGTCGCCGACGAGCACGTGCCGCACCTGGCGGCGCTGCGCTACAAGGACTCCGGCCTGAGCAAGCGCGCCGACTGGGAGCAGGTGTGGGACCTGCAACGGGCCGAGGACGCGCTGCCCGACGAGGCGGCGAAGCGGGAGTTCCGCAAGCAGATCCCGGTGCCGCCGAAGTACACCTCGGCGGACTTCGCCAAGGCCAGCTACTGGAAGCATCGGGGCAAGCTCGACGTGCCCAAGGAACGTTTCGTGTCGTACCCGGCGGCCAGCCGCGACGGTGACCCGTCGCTGCTGGTCGGCTGGGCCGGCTGGGACCACCGCGAGCAGGCCCAGGCCCTCGCCACCCTGATCGTCGCCCGCGAGCAGGAGGACGGCTGGGCCACCGACCGGCTGCTTCCGCTGGTGGCGGGGCTGCGCGAGATCCTCCCCTGGGTACGCCAGTGGCACGGCGAGTTCGACGCGGAGTGGGGTTCTTCGCCGGCCGACATCTACGCCGGCTTCCTCGCCGAGACGACCAACCGCCTCCACCTCACCGACGAGGCGCTGACGTCGTGGCGCCCACCCAAGACCACCCGAGGCCGCAAGGCCAAGGTATGACGAGGGAAAACAACCAGGCCGACTGGTGGAGCACGGCGGACGTCAACGAGCTGACGGGTCTGCTGGCCGGGCGGATGCGCTCCAGGCTATGGCAGCACACCGAACCCGGTGAGTTGGCCGCATGGGTGTTCGACCCCCCGGAGCCGGCCTCGCTGCTGTCGGCACCGGCCCTCCTCGATGGTCACTGGCGCGACGGACTAGACGAGCGGCAGCAGTTGTCCTGGGCGCTCGCTGGGTGGGTTCTGCGGACGGCCGTACCGGAGGTGCGGGCAACGGCGGGCACTCACTGGCTGCTGTCCCACGTCCGGGAGGCGGGCCTGCGACGGCTGCGCTTGACGGTCGGTCCCGTGGCTTTCCTGCGGCTCAATGAACACGGTGACGAGGTGCGACTCAGGCTTGCCCTGGCACCCCTGCATGCCGCATTGCAGGCCGGTGCCCTGAGCGATGAGGAGTGGGAAGATCGGGGCATCGCGCTCCCGGAGGACACCACCAGGACGTACGAAGAGGAAAAGATCCTGGTCCGTTGCCCCGACGTGGAGACCACGCTCTGGCTGCTGAAGCAGTCGCCCGTCATGGTGGCCGCCCGGATGCTTGCCGCTCGGCTGTCGACCATGGGCTTTCCTTTTCATGAGGACTATCGTCCGGAGGTCGCGGCGCGGGCGTGGGTAGCCGCCGAGGATCTGCTCACCCGGGAGGTCACTGCGCCCGCTGCGGGCCGAGGCCCACTCGGCTTCGATCGGCCGTACCGCGCATCGGCTGTAGCTGCCGCTCTGCCCACCCAACGGTCGTTCGACGCGGACGCCTATCGCGCAGGGGTGAGCGAACACGACCGACTGTGCCGGGCGGTGATCGACCATTTGGAAAAGGGCGGCACGCAGGTGGGGACCGGGCTGCACGCCGTGCCCGTGGACCTGGCCTGGCGCACCGACAACGGACGACAGGTCATCGCCGAGGTGAAGAGCGTCCTGGACGGGAACGAGATCGAGCAGCTGCGGCTCGGCCTCGGCCAGATCCTCGAATATCGTCACCGTCTGGCAGCGTTGAATGTCCCGGTCACGGCGGTGCTTGTCGTTTCCCGACTTCCTGATCCGATCTGGCGGGGCATCTGCGCCGACAGCCGCGTCACGCTTGTCGCCATGGACTGTCCATCGTGGCCGGTGGAAATGGCAGCAGTCGCCGCCGCAGCGCAGTAGCCCGTCGGGGCTTTATCCGCGTTGGGCGTCAGGTATCAACTGGTTGTCGGGTAGCCGACGATATCGACGTGCGGGCATGAAACCTGTCGGAGTACACGGCAAGACTGGAGTTCGCTCGACTCAGGAGGCCCCTCATGCCGTACGTCAGGTCGCATGTCAGGAAGAACGGCGCACGGGTGCGGGCGCACTATCGCCGACGCCGTCCCGGTGCTGCCCGTCGCCGGCCTGCGGCCCGCCGGGCTGCCGGCCGCAGGAGCGCGGGCAGTGGCGGGCGCTACTTCCTGTGGGGCCTACCTGCCGTGGTGCTGGTCGCCATCGTCGTGGAATTTGTCCAGCGGCACCCGTACTGGGCGGCGTTTCTGGTGATCCTCCTCCTCGCGGCGGGCACTGCGGCGGCTGTCGCGGTGTCGCGGCATCGGGCCCGCGAGCGGGTCGAACAGGCCGAGCGGGACCGGACGATCGCCGTCACCGATGCGATGAGTGGAGCCGAGTTCGAGCAGTGGTTCGCTCGGATTCTCGAAGCCTCAGGGTTTCGAGATGTTCAGGTCCGTGGGGGCTCCGGTGACAGAGGAGCGGACATCACGGCACGCGCTTCCGACGGGAGGCGGGTGGTGGTGCAGTGTAAGCGGCACAGCCTCAACCACCGGGTCGGTAGTGCCGCGATTCAGCGCTTCGCGGGCACCTGTCGAGAGATTCACCAAGGCGAGATTTGCATGATCGTGACCAATGGATTCTTCACCGCAGGCGACGGGGTTCAGTTGGCCGGTCAACTCGGCATCACGCTGGTTGACCGGCGTGTCCTGGAGAAGTGGGCCTGGGCCGGAGCGCCGCCCACGGGTGTGATTCCACCCGGACCTATGGCCGTTCCGCGCTGGCCGCGTTGACCGGTGCTGGCGAACGGTCGCAGTCCCGGTGCAGGCGGGTGCTTCGGGGCTGTCCTGACGGAAATCTGACGCTGCGCCGTCTCGTGGGTGAGACCCGATAAGGTCACCTACGGCGTTGACATGGATTCATATTGTGACCGCGCGACGGTTCGCCTCGGGGGTGTGCGATGGCGCCGAGCAAGCGACAAGCCGTCCTGATCGGAGTCAACCAGTGCGGCTACGACGTGCAGCTTCCCGCGCTGCGGTTCGCCGAGAGTGACGCGCAGGATCTGCGGGCCGTGCTGCTCGACCAGGACTACGGCACGTTTCATGACGGCGACGTCAAGATGTTCATCGGGCCGAAGGCCACCTGGCGGGAGATCAAGGCGTATTTGCGGGAGATCGTTGTCGGGTCCGGACCGTCGGATGTGCTGCTGGTCTACTTCGCCGGCCACGCGCTGGTGCCGGAGTGGAACGACCAACTCGACGCTTACCTGGTTACCGCCGACCTGGACCCGGAGGTGCTGCCCCGGGAGCCGGACAACGGGTTGCGGATGTCGTTTCTCAAGCAGGACGTGTTCGAGGCGTTCGCCGGCACGTCGTTCCTGGTGCTCGACTGCTGCCAGGCAGGCATCTACGCCGACGCCGACCGGCGACACTTTGCGGCGATGCACACGTACCGGACCCAGGTCGACCGGCACAGCGCCCTGCTCGCGTGTCCCCGGGGCGGTGTGGCCCGGGAGAGTCCGGAGTACGGGCACGGTGTGCTGACCCATCACGTGCTGCGGGCGCTGCGCGGTGACGCGGCGGACGAGGGGCGCCGTGTGTCCTTCGCCCGGATGGCGGCCTTCGTGGCGGAACAGGGGATCGACCCGCCGCCCGCGCAGTGGGTGAAGACCTACGGTCCAGCCACGCCACTGACCCAGCCGCCCGTGTCCCGGCACGATCGGCAGGCGCTCAACACGCCGGCGAACCCTGGCATCATCCGTCCCTGCAAGAATCCGCTCGAAGACCACGGTAATTCGATCATGCAGTTGCTCGGCCGGATGTTTCGTGGCCTGAATCGACCGAGGTACCACGCCCAGCAGGGCGGCCCCGCCGAGCGGGTGGAACTGATCCGGTACGCCGTCGACGCGGATTCGGTGGCGGTGGTGGAGTTCATCGGCGACGACTTCCGGGTGATGGACAAGACGGCGCGGTTCGACCGGGACCTGTTCCGGCCGATGCTGGAGCTCGCCGCGGACGAAGCCGTGCAGTACCGCACCTCGATGCCGGGCCATGTGGTCTCCGACGGTGGCCGGCGACGGATGCTCTGCGTCCCGGTCAAGTACGTGGACGAGCGGGTCGTCGCCCTCGCCGTCGTCAACCCGGCCCCCGCGCAACTGGAGATGGGGGAGCCGCTCGCGGTGATCCTGCGCGCAGTGTGGGACTCCGACCCGGTCGACGATCCCGTCGAGTCGGAGATGACGGTGATGACCGCGCTGCGCATCGCGTTCGGACGCCTGCCCGCGCCGGTGTACGAGTACGCGTTCACCATCTACCAGAAGCTCATCGACTCCATGACCATGGTGTTCCAGCCGGTGGTGGAGCTGAGCAGGCACCCCGCTGGAGTCGGCGTGCACAGCTTCGAGGCGCTGGCCCGCCGCAACGAGCGGGAAATCAGCGCACCGCTCGCGGCGCTGCGCATGGCGTACGACTGGGGCGACCGCTTCATCATCGAACGTGACGCTCTGCTCGTGTCGAAGGCCATCCGGTCGTACGCCGAGGCCGCCGGTGCCGCCGGCTGGCAGGGCATCAAACCGCTGTCGGTGAACGTCGCGGTCCGCTCGCTGCTCCGCGACGCCTACCTGCAGCAGGTGAGCAAGGCGCTCGCTGAGGCGGACGTCAACCCCGGGACACTCACCCTGGAGATCTCCGAGCAGGATCCCATCGAGCCGGGGCCGGGCGAGGACTGGCCGCAGAAGCCGCTGGACTACTTCCATCGCAGACTTACCGCACTGGCCAAGAAGCTGCACATCAACTTCGCCGTCGACGACTTCGGGGTCGGACACGCATCACTGGCGCGGATGGCCGAACTACGGCTCACCCAGATCAAGGTGGACCGGGCTGTGCTGCACCACCCACTGGCCGTGGACGAGCTGCGGCTGGTGGCGCAGGTGGCGCGCTATGCCAGAGACCAGGGAGACGCGCCCCACCCGCGTGCCGTCGTGGTCGAGGGGTACGACGACGAGGCACCGGTCAGCCTGCGACAGATCTGGGATCTCGGCATTCACCACGTGCAGGGATACTTCTGCGGCGCGGTGGCCAGTGCCAGTCTGCATCCCTTGGACGGGGACATGCAGGAGCAGATCGCCTCGCGGATCAAAGGAGAACGATGAGCGTCGTCAGACTGCAACTGCCAGCCGAGGTGCTGGACGAGGTCGACCTGCCGTACGAGGGCATTCGTGGGGTAGGCGTCGTCATCACGCTGGCAGTGGAGGGGGTTGCCGTGATGGCCAATCTCGCCACCCTGGCTTCCGTGCAGCCGCAGCTGGGCGCGCTGGTCACCGCGATCAGAAACTGGCGGCTGCGCGACGAGCGGCAAGTGGTCGTGTTGACGGCCAAGGGGCCGGGCATCGACATTCGCTTGGACCTGCCGCGAAACGTGGACACCGCCATGCTGCTCGACTGCCTACAGCCGCTGTTCGACGGCCGAGAGTGAGATGTCCCTGCCGCTCTTGACCAGTGACAGTCTTCGGGTCACGTCCGTTCCGGATGGCGGAGCGTAAAGGTTGGGTTCTACAGCGGCGTGCCGATGCGAACAGCGAAGTTCCTCAGGTCGGGTAGCGCTTGCCGGCGATCTGCGTTGAGCAGGGCCACGGTGAGGTGCTGCGCCCATGGGCGGTACCGGACTTCCTGCGGCGCGATCCGCTCGGCGGCCAGCAGCGCTCGGAACGACTCCGTGTACGCCCCACGCCCGTGCAACGCCAGGGCATAGTCCTCCCAGTAGCGGGCGCGTCGCTCGACGGTGCCCAGCTGATCGGGGCGCAGTTCGCGGGCGTACTGCACAGCTGCTCCGAAGTCGTTGAGCACCCGGGCGACACTGATCCGGTAAAGCATCACGTCGACGTCAGCGAACTCGCCGCGGTCGCCATTGCGACGCCCCGCCTCGTCGGCCTCCTGCAGCAACTCCCGGGCGGTATCTCGACGATCCGTGAGCGCGGCCGTGTAGGCGGCCGTCGCCAACAGCCGGCCGTAGGCAGCAACCTGTTGAGGCGATCTGAGCCGGGTCGATTCGTCGAGGTCTTGCGCCGCGTCGATAAGTGTTTGCTGGGCCCGTTGCCCGTGACGGGTGCGTCGCAGCACGATCGCGGTCATGCGTGCCGTCTCGGCGTACAGCAATGGATCGTCGGCCTCCCGGGCCGCATGCCTGGCGCGGTCCATCGCTGACCAGGCCATTCCGTCCTCGTGCAGCTTGACCAGCACCTGAGTGGTCAGGTGATACGTCCGGGCGAGGGTGGCGGCGGCGCTTGGGCGTTGTCCCTCGGTCGTCAACGAGTGGCTGGCGGTTGCGGCCGAAACCAACTGTGGCAGCCGAGCTGAGAGCCTGGTGTAGCGACATGCGCGGAAATCGGACCAGGCATGGGTGAGCATGGTCCGCAGCCAGTCAGGGTCGATCGGGCGGTTCGGTGGCGGGCAGTGACCGAGGAGGATGTCCTCCAGGCTGGCAACTACCCGGTCGGGCGGGGTCGGGGCAGGCGTGCTTCCGGCGAGCGTCGAGCCGACCAGGCCGGCCAGTCCGCCGAGCACCTCACGCCGTCGCACCGAATCCTCTCCCACCTCGCGCCGCGCTGCTTTACCGCGCACCTTATCGATCGGCGGGGCGGATTGGTGGATTGCGGGGCCGTTCATGTCCGTGAGCCCGAAGAGTTCGGGTGGAATGTCGAAGATCGCTGCCAGTCGTCGCAGGACTGTGACGTCGGTCAGCCGCTGCCGGCCCCGCTCGATCCGGGACAACGTCGCCGCCGAGTAGCCGCACCGCTGACCGGCCTCAGCCAGGGTCAACCGCGCCGCGGTACGAGCGACACGCAGCAGCGTGCCGAAGTCGCCCACGGCAGCTGCCTGTCTGGCCTCCGGAAGCGCCGACCACTGGAGTTCGCCGCCCATGGCATCCCCCCGCCACATCCTCACCGTCGAATGTCCGCCGTGAATACCGCCTCACGCAAACATCTTTCGTTTGGTGCATGAACTGGAGCCCCTGGCGCCCCTCGTCTGCTGTTCTGGTCGTGGCGGTGAGGGTCGGGAGATGCTGATGGGCAGGGTGGATAAGGCCAAGGGGAATGAGTTGGCCGAGGCGGTCATCACTCGAACGCTTGTGACTGGCGCGATCGCGCTCGTCGTCCTGGTCGTACTCGCGCTGATCGGTGGCGAGGCGACGGCGACAGCCGCCGTTGCCGCTGTCGGCACGATCGTCGTCGCTCTCGTGCGGCTGGCAGGTAGCTGTCTCAACCGACCGAATCGGCCACGTTAAGGCAGCCCACCCTGCTGCGGTCCAAGGCGGCGACCAGCGGTCGCATGATGCCCTACCGTGTCAGGTAATCGCATGTCCACCCCATGATCGGCCGTTCCGTGTCCTCCTGCGGCCGACGGGATTCCATTTCTCGGTTAAACCAAGCGAGCCAAGGGTCTATCTGCCTCACAAGGTCGCGTGCCTGCGGCAAGGCCGCGGTCGTTCGTCGGTACGGTAGCGGCATGTCCTCGCCCGCCTCCGCTCCGCTGCTTCGCGACGTCATCGACATTCCTGAACGCACGAGCACAAGCGACTTCGTGCTCAAGCTCGCCGACAGCGTCGCCGACGCTGATGCGACCTTGCGTGACTATGTCATCACGGATCGACTGCTGGGGAACTTCGACGAAGCGCTCGGGCTGATCCGCTCCGCGGTCGAGGGGCAGGCCTCCAAGGCCGCGTACCTGCACGGTTCCTTCGGTTCCGGCAAGTCGCACTTCATGGCGGTGCTGCACGCGTTGCTGCGCGGCGAACCCGCCGCCCGGGGCCGAGACGAGCTGGCTCCGCTAGTCGCCAAGCACAGCGTCTGGCTGGACGGCCGGCGATTCCTGCTCATTCCGTACCACCTGCTCGACGCTCGCTCGCTGGAGCAGCGGGTGCTCGGCGGCTACGTCGACCGGGTGCGCGTGCTGCATCCGGAGGCGCCCATCCCGGCGGTGCACCGCACCGACGCGCTGCTGGAGCAGGCTGCCTCACTGCGCGAGAAGATCGGCGATGGCCAGTTCATCGCCGGGCTGCCCGGTGGCGACGTCGAGGACGAGTGGGGTGAGAGCGAGAGGTTCTGGACGCCGGAACGGTTGGACGAGGCGTTCGCCGGTGCGTACTCCGACGAACTGCGCCGCAAGTTGGTCAACGACCTGTTGACCAGCTGGAACAAGGGTTTCTTCAGCAACGCTCGGGAGGACGCTGAGGCGTTCGTCTCGCTCGACCGTGGCCTGACCGAGATCAGTCGGCACGCCAAGGAACTCGGCTACCACGGCTTGATCCTCTTCCTCGACGAGTTGATTCTCTGGCTGGCCAACTCCATCGGTGACCAGCAGTTCGTGTCCCGGGAGATCCAGAAGATCACCAACTTCGTCGAGGGCGGTGACACCCGCCGTCCAATCCCGGTGATCAGTTTCATCGCCCGCCAGCGTGACCTGCGCGAGCTGGTCGGCGAGGAGGTCGTCGGCGCCAACGAGCTGAGCTACCAGGACACCCTCAACCTGGCCAGCGGTCGGTTCGACGTGATCAAGCTTGAGGACCGCAACCTTCCGGAGATCGCCCGCCGCCGTCTGCTCAAGCCGCGTACCACCGAGGCCGGCGAGGCGATTTCGCGGGCCTTCGACGCCACCACGAAGGTGCGCCGGGAGGTCTTCGACACCCTGCTCGGCACCGACTCGGGCAGCGGTGCCGACATCGACGCCTTCCGGTCAACGTACCCGTTCAGCCCCGCGTTTCTCTCGACGCTGGTGCACGTCTCCAGCGCCTTGCAACGCTCCCGGACCGCGCTGAAGCTGATGCGACAGCTCCTGGTCGACCGGCGCGACACCTTGCGTCTCGGGCAACTCGTCCCGCTCGGGGATCTCTACGACGTGATCAGTGGAGGTGGTGATCAGCCCTTCACCGAGAAACTCAAGGCCGAGTTCGAGATGGCTCAGAAGCTGTACGACCTCAAGCTGCGCCCGTACCTGCTCAGCCGGTACGGGCTCACCGAGGACGACCTCGACGCGGTCCGACGGGGTGATCAACCGGCCGGCGACGTGGCCGGGCGGCTTCGCGCCTTCACCGGCGACGACCGTCTGATCAAGACGCTGCTGCTCGCCGCTCTCGCCCCCAGCGTGCCGGCGCTGCGTAACCTCACCGCCCGTCGACTCTCCGCGCTCAACCACGGCAGCATCACCAGCCCGATTCCCGGCGGTGAGGTGGCTCAGGTAGCGCGTAAGGTCGCCGACTGGGCCGGCCAGTTCGCCGAGATCCGCATCGGTGAGGGTGACGATCCGGTGGTGTCGCTGGAACTTGTCGGTGTGGATGTCGACAGCGTGCTCGCCACCGCCAAGCACTACGACAACGAAGGCGCCCGCAAACACCTTGTCCAACGGCTGCTGTGGCAGCAACTCGGCGTGGCCTGGACCGACTCGTTCTTTGCCGAGGCCGGGTTGACCTGGCGAGGCAGCCGTCGCGCGATCGAGCTGGTCTACGGCAACGTCCGCGACCCGAACGACATCCGCGACGAGGCGTTCCATCCGAGTGCCCGGGACGGTTGGCGGATAATCGTCGACTACCCGTTCGACGACGGCAGTCACGGGCCGGCCGATGACCGGCAACGGGTGCAGGACCTTACCTCCCGCATGCACGCCCAGACCGTCTGCTGGATCCCCGCGGCATTGACCGTGGAACGCCGGAACGAGTTGGGCAAGCTCGTCATCATCGACAAGCTGCTCGAGGGGCAGCGCTTCGACAGCCACGCTGAACATCTCAACCCGGACGACCGGCGGCGGGCGCACGCCGCCCTGACCAATCAGCGCAGCGCGTTGCTGGCCAAGATGCACGGAGTGCTGCGCCAGGCGTACGGGCTGGCCGCGAAGCAGCCGACGGACGTGCAGCTCGGCTTCGATGACCACCTGCAGTCGTTGACCCGGGCGTTGGAGCCGAAACTGCCGATGGGCGCCACCTTCAACGATGCGCTGCGCAGCATCGGCGACCAGATGCTCACCCACCAGTATCCGGCCCATCCCGACTTCGACCCGGACCGTAAGGGCGACCCGGTGCGACCGCCGGACGTCAAGACCGTCTTCGGGTACGTCCAGCGGGCGGTCGAGTCGCCCGAAGGGCGGGTGGAGGTCGACCGGGCACACCGGTTGACGATGCGCCGGATCGCCAACCCGCTGCGGCTCGGCACGATGCACGAGGCGGCCTTCGTCGCCGAGGGGGAGTGGGTCCAGCACTTTCAGCAGAAGGCGGCAAGCGAGGGCATCACCGGTGAGCTGCGGGTCGCCGACCTGCTGCGCTGGATCGACGAGCCGAAGCCGCGTGGCCTCGACCCGATCGTCGCTCAACTCGTCGTGGCGACCTTCGCCGAGCAGACCGACCGGGCCTTCCACCTGCATGGCAGCCAGGTCACCCCGGCACCCGAGCCGGGCCGGATCACCTCCGAGTACACGTTGCGGGAGGAGAGCCTGCCCAGCGAAGAGGACTGGAAGTCCGCCCACGCTCGCGCCGTGGCGATCTTCGGTCTCCGGCCACTGGACCTGCGTCGAGGCCGTCTCGTCGCGATCTTCGGCCGGGACCTGGTCACCGAGGCGAACCGGCACCGCGTCGCCGCCCACCAACTCGCCAGCCAGCTCGACGCACACGCCGACCAACTGCGGCTCGACCGGGAAACGGGTCGCCTCGCCACCGCGCGCGCGGCCGCCGACCTGCTCGACGCACTGACTACCGGACGCTCAGCGAAGGAGACGGTCGAACGGCTGGCGCAGGCCGAACTCGCCGGACCTGCCGACCGTACCGGCAGGAGCATCAGCAGCGCCGCTCAGGTGACCGCCGCACTCGCCGCCGCGCCCTGGGACACCTTCGAGATCATCGCCGGGCTGCCCGCTCCCTACGCAGCTCGTGGTGCGGCGATTCTGACCGAACTCCGTCGGGCCGCGCAGGCCGACGAACTGACCACACAGCTGTTGCCGGCTTTGAAGCGGGCGCAGAATGACGCCACCGCGTTGCTGCGCGAGGCCACCGGAGGTGGCGGGGGTAGCCGGGCGGGCACCGGCTTGGGTGGTGGTGCGGAGGCCGGCACGGGCGGCGGCTCCGGCGCCGCGACGGCGGGTACGCCGACGACCGCCGGGGGTAGCCGACGTACGCAAGTGAACGGAATCGACGAGGTGCTGGCCGACCTACGCAGGTTCGCCGAGGCCCATGGCGACGCGACTATCGAGGTGAGCTGGAGAGTGGTGTCGTGACGTCGGCAACCGCGCCCACTCACGCGTTGCGGATCAATCCTGTCGCGCTAAGCCAGAAGGTGGCGCAGCAACTCGACCGGCACGGCAACGGTGACGCGTACCCGGCCATGGTCGTTGCCGCGGAACCCACCTGGTCCCACGATCCGGTGTTGGCTCTGCCGGACGGACGACAAGCTCGGATCGTGCCGTGCGTCTCGCTACTCGCTATCTGGGATCACCTCGTCGCCGACCGTGGTGATGAGGTGCTGGTGCTGCTCACGGACATCCCGGAAACAAGCCTGGGACACGGGGTGCGCAGTCGCGTTTTCCGTCAGCGTGTCATCACTGTCGAACCATGGGATCTGGTTGTTGACGCCTTCGGCGCGCAGGTGCCCGATGCCGCACTTGAATCGGAACGGTGGGCCGGGCCGGCGCTGCTGGACGCGATGCCACCGGCTGGCTGGCCGCGACTGGCCACCACCGTCCTCACCCGCGAGGTGGCGCTGCGGCACCTTGCCGCTGTTCGTCTCGGTCTCGACCGACGAGGACACGGGCCCGACGACCTCGACGTGACCACGCTGCTGCGGTGGAGCGCCGAGCCGGGTGCGGTCGAGGCGTTTACTCTGCTCCGGGCGGAGGAGCGCACCGGCCTCGCGTCCTGGCTGGTCGAGAGGTTCGGCGGGCCGGCCCGTGCGCTCTTCGCGCTCGTCGACGCCGGCCGTGGCAGCGACGCGCTGCCACTGGGCCTGCTCTGCGAAGCGCTCTGGAGCAATCAGATGCCCGAGGCGGTACGGGCACAGGGGCGCGTCGACCAGTACTTCGGCGGTCTACAGGACGACGCCGCGATCCGCGGACTTGCCCAAGCGGCGGTGCAGATGGTCGGCGCGATGCTGACCGACCGGGACAACGGGGTCCGGCGGCAGGGCCACGCGCTGCTCGATCGGGCCGAGCAACTGGTCGTCCAGTTCAAAGCGGCAGGTAGCGTCGATCACAGCCCGATCCTGCGGACCGGCTTCACCCGGCGGCTCACCACGGCGGCACAGGCACTGACAGTAGGCCGTTCGGGCACCGCCTTGAACGTGGCCGTTGACGAGCTTGCCGAACACCGCTTGGCGCAGGTGGAGGCGGAGCGGGTACTCCGGGTCAGGATGGCGCAGCGACTCGTCCGGTGGCTCGGTACCGAGGTCGAGGCCCCGGCGAGCGTCGCCGACGGGCTGCGGCGGCAGATCGGCCAATGGGGCTGGGTCGACCGGGCACTGAACCACGTCTGGGCGGGTGAGGATGCGCACCCGGAGCTTCAGCGCGCCTTCCGGACGGTGTTCGACCGAGCGCAGCAACGACGACGAGAGCTCGACCGTGCTTTCGCCAATCGGCTCGCCGCGTGGGCCGCCGCCGGCCCCGGCAACGACGGTGACCTGCTGACCGTGGAAAACCTGCTCCCACGGGTCGTCGACCCGCTGATCCGAGCCGAGCGGCCGGTACTGCTCGTGGTGCTCGACGGGATGAGCGCCGCCGTGGCCGTCGAGTTGGCCGAGGAGCTGTCCCAGCACTGGGTCGAGTACGACCCGCTCGCCGGCGCGGGCACCGGGCAACGCCGTGCGCTGGTCGCGGCGCTGCCCACTCTGACGGCGGTGTCCCGTACCTCCCTGTTCGCCGGAGCTTTGCGTGCCGGCACGCAGGCCACCGAGCGGCAGATGTTCGCGCAGGGACGGTGGGGCCCCGGAGCATGCGTCTTCCACAAGGGACCCTCCCGTGGCGGGGCCGGGGAGGCTTTCGCCGGTGAGCTCGCCGAGGCGATGGCCGACCCGGGACGCCTGGTCGCCGTCGTGATCAACACAGTGGACGAGTCGCTGGCCAATGGCCGCGAAGGTGACGAGGCCGGCTGGCAACTCAGCGATCTTGGCTTTCTGCGCAGCCTGCTCGATCTTGCCCGGTCATCCGGCCGCGCGGTCCTCATCACCAGCGACCACGGGCATGTCCTCGAACACGGCGGCGAGCACGTGAAGACGGACGACGCGGCCTCGGCCCGGCACCGCACCGGCCCGAGCCCGGCCGGGTCAGGAGAGGTGGAACTGAGGGGGCCGCGAGTGGTCGCCGACGGGCAGCGGATCGTCGCTCTCTGGGATCCGTCGTTGCGCTACCGGCCCAGCAGGGCCGGCTACCACGGTGGTGCCGCGCTCGCGGAAGTCACCATCCCGCTGCTGGCCTATCTGGTGCCGAACGTGGCAGACGTGCCGAGGGGATGGGCACCGGTGCAGGAGCGTCCCCCCGAGTGGTGGGAAGCGCAACTCCCGGAGACTCCTGCCGACGCGGTGTCGGTCCCACCGCCAGCATCCAGGCCCCGCAGGAAGGCCCCGGTGGTGGTCGGTGAGGCGTTGTTCGACGTGCCTCAGCAGACGCCGGCCTCTACCGCGAGACCGGCTGCCGTCGACCTGGTTGCGGCGTTGCTCGCCACCGAGCTGTTCCAGGCACAGCATGCGCTGACCCCACGCCGCGTCGATCCGGGAAAGATCGAGGCGGCGGTCCGGGCACTGGTCGAGGCCAAGGGTGTGCTGTCGACGGCGGTCCTGGCGCAGCGGGCCGGTGAGCTACCGGCTCGGGCAGGCGGCTTCGTCATCACCCTGCAGCGTATCTTCAACGTGGACAACTATCCGGTGCTGTCGCAGATTGACGACGGGCGCAGCGTCCGGCTGGACATCGCGCTGTTGCGTACCCAGTTCGGCCTTCCGGCAGGTGCCGCGTGAGCGACGTCAGTCCGGTACGGCGGCGGCAGGTCATCGACGCGCTGCGTCGTGGTGCCGTTCCCGCAGCCGGCCTTGACCTCCTGGCCGTCGGGTTGGACCGGTTCGTGACCGCGGTGGGGGAGGACCTGAGCGTTGTCGCCGCTGGCGGCTCGGTGTTCAAGGCGATCCGCGGTGAGTACGGCTCCGGCAAGACCTTCTTCACCCGCTGGATCGCGGAGCAGGCGAAACGGGCCAACTTCGCCACCGCCGAGGTGCAGATCTCGGAGAACGAGACGCCGCTGCACAAACTGGAGACCGTCTACCGACGGTTGACCGAGCGGCTCAGCACCGCCACGTTTCCGCCGAGTGCGTTGCGGGCGGTGGTCGACGGATGGTTCTACGCCTTGGAAGAGGACGTCCTCGCTGCCGGTGCGGTCGCGGCGGAGGACGCTGGCGCCCTCGACAAGGCCGTGGATGCTCTGCTGGACCAACGGTTGGCCATGGTCAGCCGTAGCGCCCCCGCCTTTGCCGCCGCGCTCCGCGGCTATCGTGCCGCCGCACTCGGAGGCGATCCGGCCACCGCTGACGCGGTGCTGGCCTGGCTCGGCGGCCAGCCACATGTCGCAGCCTCCGCCCGACGGGTGGCCGGCGTGCGCGGCGATCTCGACCACTTCGCGGCGCTCAGCTTTCTACAGGGTCTGCTCGCGGTGTTGCGTGACAGCGGTCATCCCGGTCTGTTGCTGGTGCTCGACGAGGTCGAAACGCTCCAACGGGTTCGCTCCGACGCCCGTGACAAGGCCCTCAACGCACTGCGACAGTTGATCGACGAGGTGTACTCCGGCCGCTTTCCTGGGCTGTACCTGGTGATCACCGGAACCCCTGCTTTCTACGAAGGGCCGCAGGGGGCGCAGCGGCTCGCCCCGCTGGCCCAGCGGCTCGCGGTGGACTTCACCACCGACGCGCGGTTCGACAACCCACGCGCGGTGCAGATCCGGCTCGCCGGCTTCACCGTCGACTCCCTCGTCGAGCTGGGCACCCGGGTTCGGGACCTGTACGCCGACGGGTCGGCAGTACCGCATCGGGTCCGGGCCGTCGTCGACGATGACTACCTTCGGGAGCTGGCGCAGGCCGTTGCGGGCGGGCTCGGCGGCAAGGTTGGGGTGGCTCCTCGCCTGTTCGTCAAGAAGCTGGTGGGGGAGGTGCTCGACCGAGTCGACCAGTTCACCGATTTTGACCCTCGGCAGCATTACGCACTCACCCTGACCGTCGCCGAGATGACCGACGTGGAACGCAACGCGACCAGGGCTGACGAGATTTCACTCGATCTGTAGGCGAGAATCAGATCATGAGCACCGACCTCGCCGACCTGCTCGGAACGCAGGAGACGGCCGCCCTTGAGTTCAAGCGGGAGGCAAGGGACCGCAACGCCATCCGCAAGGCGATCTGTGCGCTTGCCAATGATCTTGCGCAGGTGGGCGGGGGCGACCTGCTTGTCGGAGTCGACAGGGACGGCGAGCCGGTCAACGGCGTCGACACCTCGGACGAAGCATTGCTAACCTTCACCAGCATCCGGGATGAGGGGCGCATCCTCGACCGTCCCTCGATCGTGGTCACCGTCGAGCCGTACCGGGGGAAGCCGGTGATCCGGGTACGGGTGAATGCCGCGCACACGCCGCCCGTCCGATTCGACAACGTCGTCTACGTCCGTCCCGGTCCGTCCACCCGGGCGGCCACCAGCGACGACGAGCGGATTCTGACCGAGCGGCGGCGAGCCTACGACACCCCCTTCGATGTCCGTCCGGTGGTCGGTGGAAAGCTGGACGAACTCGATCTTGAGCTGTTCCAGACCGAATACCTTCGGCAGGCCGTCGACCCCACCGTGCTGGCGGAGAACCACCGTCCTACCGAACAGCAGCTTGCGTCGCTGCGGCTTGCCGACCTCAGCGGCGCACCGACAGTGCTCGGCCTGCTGCTCGTCGGTGTCGACCCCACCAACCGCATACCAGGGGCGTACGTGCAGTTCGTGCGGTACGAGGGGACGGACGTCGGCGGCGCGGTGCTGGACGAGCAGGAACTTCGGCTCAACGTCATCAACGCCGCCGAGCGCCTCGAAAGTCTGCTCAAAGGCCACCTGAGGACCCGGTTGGTCGAGGTGAGCGGCTTTCGCGAAGAGGCCCGGCCGAACTATCCATTCGACGCACTCCGGGAGGTTTGCATGAACGCGCTCATGCACCGAAACTACGAGTCGTCGAATGCTCCGGTGCGCGTTGCGTGGTTCGATGACCGGATCGAGGTCACCAACCCCGGCGGGCCATTCGGGCAGGTCCGGGCCGACAACTTCGACCGCGTCAACGACTACCGCAACCCCTCGCTTGCCGCCGCGATGAAATCGCTCGGCTACGTCAATCAGTTCGGTCGCGGCATCGGGCGGATCAGAGCTGCGCTCGCCAGGAACGGCAATCCACCGCCCGAGTTCCTTATCGAGGACGCGTCCTGGACCGTCATGCTCAGAGGTGCAGCATGATTTCGGTTGCGCTCTTCAACAACAAGGGTGGTGTTGGCAAGACCACCCTCACATACCACCTGGCGCACATGCTCCAGCGTCTCGGACACCGAGTCCTGGCTGTCGACCTGGATCCACAGTCGAACCTGACAGCAGCTTTCCTTGACGAGGACGAGCTCGCGACCCTCTGGCAGGAGAACCATCAGGTTGATTGGCCGCTGCTCGACGGACAGCAGAAACTCCTGCTGCGTGTCAACGGCGCATCTGGAACCGTCGCCTCGGCTGTCGCGCCCATCATGAGAGGATTGGGGGACGTTCGTTTTGCGGATCCGGTTGTGATCACGGATGGGCTATCGCTGGTTCCAGGGGATCTGAATCTCAGTGCCTTTGAAGACAAGCTGTCCGCGGCCTGGCCCAACAGCTTGATCGGTGATCATGCGGCCCTTCGGACGACGACTGCCTTCTATCGTCTGATTCGCGACGCGGGGACGCGGACTGGCGCAGATATTGCGCTGCTGGACGTTGGTCCTAACCTGGGTGCCATCAACCGTGCCGCGCTTCTTGCGGCAGACACGGTGCTGATGCCGCTGGCGGCGGACCTGTTCTCACTGCGTGGTCTGCGCAACCTGGGGCCGGCACTCAGGGAGTGGCGGCGTATCTGGCAGAGCAACGTCCTCCAGCATGTGCCGCCGGACATTCCAGCGCCGCGAGGCACCATGACACCGCTCGGGTACGTGGTGATGCAGCCCAAGATGAGGCTCGATCGCCCGGTCAAGGCGTACCAGCGGTGGCTGGAGAGGGTTCCCACGGTTTTCGCCAACTCCGTGCTGGAGCGTACGACCAGCGACGGAACGTACGAGATCGCGACCCTGCGTAACTACCAGAGTCTTATGCCGTTGGCGCACGATGCGCGTAAGCCCATGTTTGATCTCCGGTCGGCAGACGGCGCCCTGGGCAGCACACAGACCCTCGTTCAGCGCTGCTACCAGGACTTCGAGTCGCTCAGCCGGAAGCTTCTAGCACGCCTCGACGAAGTTGGCGTGGAGCGTTGATGGATGGGGCACGCCTACTGCACCCGGTTGTACTGCACCATGTGGTGAACTCGTTGCAGTGGCCGGCGCTCCGGCCGTTACAGGAGGCTGCCGTGCGGCCGCTGCTCGACGGGTACGACGCGCTGCTGCTTGCGCCGACCGCTGGCGGCAAGACCGAGGCGGCGATGTTTCCCCTGCTTTCCCGGATGGCGCAGGAGAACTGGTCCGGGACGAGTGTGCTCTACGTATGCCCACTGAAGGCACTGCTCAACAATTTGCTGCCTCGGGTCGAGCGTTATGCCGGCTGGTTGGGGCGAAGGGCGGCGTTGTGGCATGGCGACGTGACCATGGGGCGACGCCGCACGATCCTGCGGGAGCGGCCCGATATCCTGCTCACCACCCCTGAGTCGATCGAGTCGATGCTGGTGAGCGGGGCCGTGGACCACGAGGAGTTCTTTCGCGGCGTACGGGCGATCGTGATCGACGAGGTGCATGCCTTCGCGGGGGACGACCGTGGCTGGCACCTACTGGCCGTCCTGGAGCGGCTCGGTCGGGTTGCCGGCCGTCCGATTCAGCGGATCGGCCTCTCCGCCACGGTGGGCAACCCTGACGATCTGCTGCGCTGGTTGCAGGGCTCAGGCTGGGACAAGCGGCCTGCCCGGGTAGTCGCTCCGCACCTGGCCGCGCCGGTCACCGCAGTGGCGTCAGACGACGTCGAGCTGGACTACGTCGGCTCGGTGCACAATGCGGCCCGGGTCATCGCCGCACTCCATCGTGGTGAAAAGCGGTTGGTGTTCTGCGACTCCAGGGCGCTGGTGGAGGATCTCGGACAGCGGCTGCGTGCCCTGGGAGTCAGGACGTTCCTCTCCCACGCCTCACTCGCCGTTGAGGAGAGGCGGCAGGCGGAGGAGGCGTTCGCTCAGGAGAGGGACTGCGTCATCGTCGCGACGAGCACCCTCGAACTGGGCATCGATGTCGGAGACCTCGACCGTGTCATTCAGATCGGCGCACCGCGCAGTGTCGCCGCCTTCCTCCAGCGCATCGGCCGGACCGGGCGGCGGCCCGGCAGCACCCGCAACTGTCTTTTTCTGGCCCTGGACAGCGAGGGGCTCCTGCACGCCTGCGCGCTGGCGCTGCTCTGGCGACAAGGCTGGGTGGAAGCGGTTGTTCCGCCAGCCGAACCGCGACACATCATCGCGCAGCAGGTTCTCGCGCTGGCCCTGCAACGTCACCGGATCGGCGACAAACTGTGGGCTGAGGAGTGGAACGGACTTGCACCATTCGACAAGAGCGCCGACCTCATCGTTCGGCACCTGGTCGAACACGGCTACCTTGATTCAGATTCTGGAATGCTGTTCATCGGGCCGCAGGCCGAGTTGCGATTCGGTCGGCGGCACTTCATGGACATGCTGGCGGTCTTCACCGCGCCACCGCAGTTCACCGTGCTCTCCGGTCGCACCGAGATCGGCCGTACCGATCCAGCACTGCTGACCGCGCGGGTCGAGGGCCCCCGGCTGCTTCTACTGGGCGGGCGCAGTTGGCGGGTCACATACATCGACTGGAAACGGCGCCGCTGTTTCGTCGAGCCGGCCGAGGGCGGTGGGAAGGCGCTCTGGATGACGGGCGGCACACCGCAGGGCTTGTCGTACGACATGATGCGGGCCATGCGCGACGTGCTACTCGGGGCCGACCCTTCGGTCCGGCTTACGCAACGAGCCCAAAGCCGGTTGGCGCAGTTGCGGGAGGAAGCGGAATCCCTCGTTCACCCGGGCGGCACGACGATCGTTCGGGACCGCGAGGGGGAGATCCGCTGGTGGACCTGGGCTGGTTTTCGGGCCAACGCCACCTTGATCGCAACTCTTGACGGCCTCGCCGATCCGAACCAGCGCTACGACGACGCTGCCATTCGACTGCGTTCGGATCTGGAGCGTGACGTGTGGCGTACGGCGACGGCCGACGCGTCGAACCGGCTCTGTTTGCCGGAGGTGACCGAGAAGGCCCTCGCGGGGCTCAAGTTCAGTGCCGCCCTGCCGCCAGGGCTGGCGACCGCCACGCTTGCCGCACGGCTCGCCGACGTGGACTCTGCGGTGGCCGTCCTCAAGGAGCCGGTCAGGTTCGGCTATCGGTGAGCGTCGTCGCGGATGCGGGTGGCGAGGTCGAGGGCAGCGCGGATCGGGTCGTCGGCCCAGTGGCTGGCGAAAGCGTCGTACAGTCGCCAGCCGGCCCGGGTGAGGGTGCGTTGCCGCTCCACGTGCGCGGCCACGCCGTCCGGGTGCACGCCGCACAACAAACCGACCGGGCCGTCGTCGCCGACGCAGAGGTCTACCCGCCAGCGGCCGACGGGGTAGTCGGGCCGTACGGTCAGTCCGAGCCGGGTCAGCTCGACGGCGAGCGCCCGGATCCACGGGGCCGGCTCGGCGGCTCCCGCCCCGGTCGTGCCCGGCGGTCCGGCGTGGGTGGCGTCCAGCGGTTGTTCGGCGTACCGGAGGTAGTCGCCGATGATGCCCTCGGGGGCTCGGAGCGACGTGACCACCGTGAGCTGCTTCCTGGCCCGGGTGACCAGGACGTTGAACAGGTTCGGTTCGGCGACGAACCGGTGCCGTGCCGGCGGGTCTTCGTCGACCAGCCCGAGCGTGGCGATCACCACGTCCGCCTCGCTGCCCTGGAACGCGTGCACCGTCCCGGTACGCAGGCCCAACCGTTCGATCTCGTCGACGTCGTACGCCGACAGTAGCGCCGCCTCCACCGCGTCGGCCTGCGCTCGGAACGGGCTGATCACCGCGACGCCGCCCTGCGGGGGGCGGGCCGCGAGGGTGGCGACCAGGTCGAGCACGGTCGCCACCTCGGCCTGGTTGACGCCGTCGACGACGGCGGCACCGGCGACCGGCACCACGTCGATCGCGTCGGCCCGTTCGTTGCCGGGGTGCCGGGTGACCAGTTCCAGCCGGTCGTCGTAGAACCGGCGGGCGGAGAAGCCGATCAGGTGCGGCGCGCAGCGGTGGTGTTCACCGAGCCAGGTCACGGGTGCGGCGCCGGCCGCCACGTCGAAGGCGCTGACCCGACGTACGTCGAGCCGGTCGGCGTAGCGGTCCAGGCCGTGCCGGTGCAGCGTCGCGGTCACGTCGGCGTCCGCGACGAAGGAGACGAACCGTAGCTGCCGTGGGTCGCCGGCGACCAGCGCCCGGTTGGCTCGGGCCAGCACCGGAGCGGCTCGTAGTTGATCGATGTGCGCGGCCTCGTCGAGCACCACCAGGTCGAACATGCCGGCTGCCGGTGGCAGCAGATCCTCGACGTCGGCCACCGTGCCCACCCACAGGGGCAGCGCCCGGACCAGCGCCTCGGCGTCCAGCGTGGCGAGCAGTTCCCGGCGGCGGTTGCGTCCGGCCCGCAGGGCGGTACCCAGACCGCTGGCAGCGCGCCGGGCGTCCGCGGTCCAGCGTCGCGCGCTGGCGGTCTGGTTCCGCAGCGCCGTGCCGACCGCCTGGGCGAGCGCGACGTCCGCCTCGGCCAACGCCCGCCAGGCGGCGGCCAGGTCGGTGCCGCCGTTGGCGGACAGTCGGGCGGCGGCACGTACGGCGTGTGCGGCGTCCACGGCCGCCCGTAGCTGGGACACGGGTACGGCCGGGCCGGCGCCGGTGAGCCGGTGGAGTCGATGGGTGGCGCGGGACCGGCGCCACCGGGACCACCAGCCGTCGCCACTCCGGCTCGCGGCGTGCAGGGCGGCATGGATCGCGTCGAGGTCGGTGTCCGGCTCGAACACCGCCGGGGCGTCGTGGCTCAGGGCGGGCAGCAGTGGTTGCCAGTCGGGCAGGGTGGCGGCGAGGCGTTCCTGCTCCAGCACGGCGGCGATGCCGGCCCGGACCCCGTCGGCCCGGTCTCGGGCGGCCGACACGGCGCTGGTGTCGTGGCGCAGTTGTGCGTCGTCCACGCCGACGGCGACGCCACCGGCGAGTTCGGTGGCGATGGTTCCGCGCCGCTCGGCGTCGCCGAAGAGCACCGGCGGCGGACCCGGATGCCGGCGCAACAGTTCCCCCAGCACCTCGGCGGCGTGGGTCGACTGGGTGGCCACCAGTACCGACCCACCGCGAGCCACGGTGTCCAGCGCGGCGGCGACCAGGGCGTGGCTCTTGCCGTTGCCCGGCGCGCCGGAGACCACCACCACGGGTGCCGTCCGGGTCCGCCGGATCACGTCGCGCTGCGCCTCGTTGAGCGGCAGGGGCGACAGCACCTCGCCCTCGTCGCTGGGGCCGGCTGCGACCGGATCGGCGTCGCCGTCGGTGCCGAGATAGAGCCGGCTCAGGGCGGAGTCCGCCAGCCCGGGACGGCTCGCCCAGCTCAACAGGGTGTCGCGGAGGCGACCGGCGAACACGTCGCGGGTCACGAAGAGTGCTGCCGCGGCGACCCCGGTGACGTCGTCGTCGATGCCGCGCGGCGGTCGCGAGCGGACCGTGGCCACCTTCACGCCGGCGGCCTCGGCGGCCGCGGTGATCCAGGCGGTGGTGCCGGGGGCCGTCAGCCAGCCGGGCCCGGCCAGCCCCGGTGCGGCCTCCAGCCGGGCCGCGAGTTCCCGGTCCTCGATGAGCGGGGTCAGTTCGAGGTCGCCGGCCGGCACGACCCGGTAGTCGCGTCGGCCGCGGTGCAGGCGTACTGGTTGGGCCAGCAGCGGAAGTCGGATTCGTCGCCGCGCGCCGTCCAGGTCGGCGGTGCCGACGAGAAAGGCCAGCCCGAGGCGGAGGATCCGTTCGTCGCGGTGCAGGGCGTCCAGCGCGGCGAGCCGGTCCAGTCGCGCGCCGCGTGGTCCCCGGTGCGGTTCCGGCAGCCAGACCAGCGGTCGGCCGGTTCCGGCCACGTCGAGGATCCGCTCGGCACCGGCCGGGGCCAGGTCGGCGAGCGCGGTGAGGATGGTCGCCGCGTGCATCGCCCGCAGATTCTGCCGTACGCGATCACGGTCGTGCTCCGGCCGGTGGCCACGGCCGCGCACCGGCGCCCGGGGCCGTCGCGCGGCGGCCCCTGGCCGGGCCGTGCGTCGGGCCGGAGTTACTGGCGGGAAGAACACTGGTGGGAGCCGTCGGGTGTCGACGGCTCCCACCGTGTCGGTGCAGGTGCTAGCTGGCGTACGTCTCGAACTCGGCGACCCGCGGGGTGCCGGTCGAGCTGGTGATGTCGAAGGTGATCTTGCGCAGTGACGTCGACCCGAAGCTGATGACGCCCGCGCCGGTGCCGGAGGCCAGCACCGCGCCGGTGTCGTGGTTCAGGACCCGCCAGTTACGGATGGTGCCGGCGGAGCCGGACGCCTCCCGAATGTTGATCTTCGACACCGTGGTGGCGGAGCCCCACTTGATCGAGATCTGGCCGGTGGTGCCGTTCGGCGACCAGGCGGTGTTCATGTTGCCGTCGCGCACGTCGCCGTAGCTGGTGCCGCTGGCCTTGCTGGAGCCGTCGGAGCCGGCGCCGATGCTCAGGTTGGTGCCGCTGGGCTGGCTCGGCGTCGGCGTCGGGTTGCTGGTCGGGGGCGGGGTGGTGGTGGTCGGACCGGGCGTCGGGCTGGTCGGCCCGGCGGTCGGGCTCTGCGGCGTGCAGTTGCCGTTGGAGGTACGGATGCCCTTGTTCGCGCCGGCCGTCTGGCTGACGATGCTCGGCACGCAACTGGCCGCATCGAGACGGTACGAGTACGGGATGCTGACGCTTGTGTTGGAGGTCGGGTTGGGGCCGGCCGGGTTGGTGTCGCCACTACGCGAGGACCAGGTCACGTTGTCGAAGATGTTGCCACTGACCTGCCAGTAGCCGGCCTCGTCGGTGTAGAAGGTGCCCAACACGTCCTTGGAGTTCTGGAAGTAGTTGTTGTCCACCTTGGCGCGTGCCCCGGCCCGGGAGTTGATTCCGGACTCGTTGAGGCGTACGTAGTGGTTGTTGTAGATGTGGGCGATGCCGCCGCGGAGCAGCGGCGTACGGGAGTCGATGTTCTCGTACAGGTTGTGGTGGAACGTGACGTAGCCGTTGGACCTGTCGCTCTCGCTGGATCCGATCAGGCCACCCCGACCGGAGTTGCGCAGGATGCTGTAGGACAGCGTCACGTACTGGGTGTTGTTCTTCATGTCGAACAGCCCGTCGAAGCCCTCCGACTCCCCGCCGGAGGCTTCCAGGGTGACGTGGTCGACCCAGACGTTACGGACATCGGACTCCATGCCGATGGCGTCTCCGCCGTTGGAGGTGGGTGAGCCGGACTTCTTGACGTTCCGGACGGTGACGTTCTGGATGATGATGTTGCTGGCCTCGCGGATGTGGATGCCGATCTGGTCGAAGACGGCGCCGTTGCCGACCCCGAGGATCGTGACGTTGCTGATCTGCTTGAGTTCGATCACGTCGTCGGCCGTGTTGCAGCTCGAACCGGACACCTTCGTGGTGTTGCCGTGGTTGATGGTCCCCTCGACCTGGATGGTGATCGGGGTGCTGCTGCTGGCCCGGTTGCACAGGGCCGCGTGGATCTGGGTGCCGCTGGTGGCGCGCACGGTCTGTCCGCCCGCGCCGCCGGTGGTGCCACCGTTGCCGGTCGCGAAGCCGGTGGCGCTGCCGACCGCGGCTGACGCCTGCGGCGTCGCCAGGGCCACGCAGACCGCGGCTCCCGTGGCGGTGGCGGCCAGTCCTGCGAGGAGTCGGAGTGTGACTGGTCGTCTCATCCTCGTCTCACCTTTCCTGGTTGGTGGTGGTGGAGTGGGGGTTACAGCGGTAGGCGTCCGGCGCCGGCGAGTGGGCCGACCACCAGCGGCACCAGCGGGGCCGGCAGTACCGGTCCGTGCCGCAGCGTCGGCGTCCAGCCGGCGTCAGGACTCAGGTCGGGGTCGTGTGCGGCGTTGTACGCGGCGACCAGGTCCACCGGGCGGGACGGTGCGCCGGCGGACTTGACCCAGTTGCCCCGGGTGGTGATCGCGGTGCCGCCCCAGTTGTAGAGCAGGTCGGTGGCGGTGACGCCCGCGTCGAGGGTGAAGTGGTTGTTTTCGGCGTGCACGGCCGACTGGACACCGACGCCGATGGCGTACTGGAAGCCGTCACCGCCGAGCCGGTAGGCGTTGTTGTAGACGTCCACCTGGCCGAAGCGGACCCGCGGCAACCGCTGAAGCGCGCCGTCGAACAGGTTGTGGTGCAGGGTGACGTTGAGCCGGCCGACATCCGGGCCGACGGTGTTGGACGAGCCGATCAGCATCAGCTTGTCGCGTCCCACGAAGCGGTTCCAGGATGCGGTGACCAGGCTGGCGGTGTGGGTGATGTCCAACGCGCCGTCGTGCACCTGGTAGGGCCGTCCGAAGTAGACGGGCTGGGCGCTGTCCGGGTTGTCGCCGTCGGTGAAGGTGTTGTGGTCGATCCAGACGTTCTCGCTGCGGCGCACCGAGACCAGGTCGTACTGCGAGTTCCAGTTTCCGGTCTCACCGTCGGTGGGGGACCAGGCGGGGAAGCAGTCCCGGGCGTCGTCGAAGGTGATGTTGCGGACGATCACGTTCGACGCGCGGTCGATCATCAGGGTCAGCCCGGTCAGGCGTGCTCCCCGCAGCCCGATGATCGTGGTGTTCGGGCCTACGTTGATCTGGGTCTGCTGGGTCTGGTTGGTCACCGAGCGCCGGCGAGCCTCCTCCAGCGGCCCGCTCGGCGTCACCCGGCCCCACACCGCCGGGTCGTACGCGGCCAGGAACCCCTCCAGCGAGTACCCGGGATCAGCCAGGTCGGCGCAGTCGAGCAGCCGACCGTCGGCGTCCTCGAAGCCGTCGATACCACCCTTGACGTACACGATCTTGGCGGTGGCGTTCGTTGCGTTCGTGGCGTTGTCTCCGCCGAGCGCGGCGACCAGCTCGGCGCGGCTGCTCACCACGTGGATCTGATCGGCCGAGGCGGCGGAGCCTCCGGTGGTGCCGGGACCGGCGGCGGCCCAGCCGTCACCGGCCGGGAGGGCCTGCCGGCCGAGCTGTCGGGCCATCGGTGAGAGTGGTGTGCGGTCGCCCCGTTCGTGATGGCTGCCGACCCCCGCGTCGTTCGACGGCTGCGCCAGGGCGGCGGCGGGGAGGGCGGTCAGGGCGATAATTGTCGATGCCGCGGCGGCGGCAAGTCTGCGCATCGGCTCGTTCCGTTTCCTTCGTCGTTGTTTCTTATTAATGACGAAGGTTACGTTCAGGTTTTTACGAGGGTCAATATTAATGATGTGCAGATTTGTTGCAGCTAATTGTGTCGAGTGGCATCGTCCCGACGTGTGCTGGTCGGGAAACCGCTGTTCATCGCTGCGTCTTCGATCCTGTCTGGACCGGAGATTTGCAGTTTGTTGCGGTGATGCCTCCTATTCTTGATCGATCGGTTCGGTTCGCCAAGGCGTAATCGCCCAGGGCACGCCGAGCTCCGACGGTAGTCGGCCCTCGTCGGCCACCCGACGTAGCACCTCGTTGACGCCGCGCACCCGCAGCACCCGCTGCGCGCCGGCGCCGACAGCGTCCACCAGCGCACCATCGAGCAGCGCCGGCTCGGGTGCCGCCTGCAGGGCGGTCAGGACGGCGGTGAACGGCGCGGTCCGGGCCAGCGGCGCGATCAGCGGTACCCGCGGATCGGCCCGGTGGTCCAGCAGGTTCTCCAGCAGCCCGCACCGGCCGGGCACCGCACGGGCGGTGGGTTCCCCGGGCAGCAGCAGTCGATCGGTCGGGTACTCCAGCACCGCCCGTCCGGCGTCGCCGGTCACGATCACCTCGCCGGCGATGAAGTCCTCGCCGGCCAGGGTCACCGCGGCCACGATCGGCGGACCGTGCCGCTGCCGCACCCGCAGCGCTGCGGTGTCGTCCACCTCGATCGGCCGCACCCGGTAGCGCTCCACCTCGATGCTGACCGGCTCCACCGGCCCGCCGCCGATCACCTCGGCGACCGCAAGACACTGCATGACCGCGTGCGCGAGCGGATTGGCCAGCGCACCGTCGAGCACCGGCCGCCCGTCGAGCAGCCGACGCCCGGCCCAGGGCGCGCGGGCGTAGTAGGCGTCCGGGCGCTGCCAGGCGGCCACCGTGGCGATGCCGCTGACCGCGCCCATCCGCCCGGCCGACGCCGCGTCCGTCAGCGCGGTCAGCGCCGCCGAACCGAGCGCCTGGAATCCGACCTGCACGATCCGGCCGGTGGTGGCCACCGCCCCGGACAGTTCCTCGTGCTCGGCGGTGGAGAGCACCGGCGGCTTCTCCAGCAGCACGTCCGCCCCGGCGGTCAGCGCGTCCCGGGCGATCCGCAGATGGGTGTGCGGTGGGGTGCAGATGACCACCACGTCCGGCGTGACGTCGGCGATCATCGCCCGGTGGTCGGTGAACACCGGGACGCCGGCCGGCACCGGTGCCGCCGGTTCGCACTCGATCGGCCGGGTGTCGACCAGGGCGACCAGGCGTACCCGGCCGGCCTCGTGCAGCGGCCCGATGACGCGGCGATGCCAGCGCCCGTGGCCGTTCGCCCCCACCAGCGCCACCCGGGGACTCGTCACACCGCACCGGCCAGGGTGGCGCGTGCACCGTGCTGATGCAGGTCGGTGAGCCAGGCGACCACGTCGGCGCGGACCTGCGCGTCGGCGGCCACCTCGGGCGGCACGACCTCGTCGAGGCCGAGCACCGCCTCCACCGCCCCCGCCGGGCTCTGCGGCGCGGCGGCCAGCGCGGCGCGGATCCGCTCCGCCAGCGGGTCGTCCAGCGGCAGGGCGCGACCGTCGTCGGCGCTGCCCTGGACGAACCGGATCCAGGCGGCGACGACCAGCGCCGCCCACCGGGCCGGCCGCCCGGCCGCGCGCAGGTCGGCGACCGTGTGCAGGATGCGCTGCGGCAGTTTCTGCGACCCGTCCATCGCCACCTGGAGGGTGCGGTGCCGGATCGCCGGGTTGCCGAAGCGCTCCAGCACCTGTTCGCCGTAGCCGACCACGTCCATCCCGTCGGGGGGGACGAAGCTGGCGGCCACGTCCTCGGCGATCAACCGGCGCAGCACCGTGTCCAGGTGCGGCAGCGTGAGGGCCTCCGCGATCGTCTCGCAGCCGGCCAGCGCGCCGAGGTACGCGGTGGCCGAGTGCACGCCGTTGAGGGCGCGCAACTTCAGCCGCTCCCACGGCCCCGCGTCCGCGCAGAGCACCGCCCCGGCGCGCTCCCACGCCGGCCGACCGCCGGGGAAGTCGTCCTCGATCACCCACTGGGTGTACGGCTCGGCCGCCACCGCCGCGAGATCCTCGACGCCGAGTGCCCGCTGGGCCGCGGCGAGGGTCTCCGGGGTGCTGGCGGGGACGATGCGGTCCACCATGGTGCCCGGGAAACCGACCTGCCCCTCGACCCAGTCCAGCACCTGTCGCGAGATGCCGGCGTACGCCAGGGACTGGGTCACCAGGCTCCGCAGCCGGCGGCCGTTGGCGGGCAGGTTGTCGCAGCTGACCAGGGCGATTGGCCCCGCGTCGGCGGTGGCGCGGGCCAGCAGGCCGCGCACCAGCAGCCCCGGCACGGTGGCGGGTGGCCGGTCGGTGGTCAGGTCGGCGACCAGGTCGGTGTCGGGTCGCAGCGTGCCGGCGGCCGGATCGAGTTGGTACGCCTTCTCGGTCACGGTCAGGGTGACCACCCGGATCGCCGGGTCGGCCAGCAGGGCCACCACGGCCTGCGGGTCGGCGGCGGCCAGTCGCACCCCGGCCAGTGCTCCGACCACGCGGGTGTGCTGGTCGGCGGCGGAGAGTGTGCTGACGCTGAAGAGGTTGTCCTGGGCGGCCAGGGTCGCCACCATCTCCGCGTTGCGGGGGGCCACGCCGATGATGCCCCAGTCGCCGCCGGCCAGGCCGATCGCCTGCTCGGTGTAGACGGCCTGGTGGGCGCGGTGGAAGGCGCCGAGCCCGAGGTGCACCACACCGGCCGGGACGGCGCCCGGACGGATCAGGGGACGGGCCTCCGCGGGCAACCGGCGTACCGCGCCCAGCCCGAGTCGGGACGCGCCCACGGTCACCGCCATGCCGGACCGTCCGGGAAGCGGAAGGTGGCGATCGACTCGGGGCGCATGGTGGCGCTGTAGCCGGGAGCGGCCGGCAGCAGGTAGCGCCCGTCGCGGGTGCGTACCGGGTCGACGAAGTGCTCGTGCAGGTGGTCGACGTACTCCACCATCCGTCCCTCCAGACTGGCGCCCACCCGCAGGTAGTCGAAGATCGCCAGGTGCTGCACGTACTCGCAGAGGCCGACACCACCGGCGTGCGGGCAGATCGGCACCCCGAACTTCGCCGCCAGCAGCATCTCGGCGAGCACCTCGTTCACCCCGCCGACCCGGCAGGCGTCGATCTGCATCACGCCGATCGCCTCGGCCTGCAACAGCTGCTTGAAGATGACCTTGTTGGCGGCCACCTCGCCGGTGGCGACCCGGCACCGCCCGCCGGCCAGCTCGTCCATCGCCCGGGCGATCCGGGCGTGGCCGAGGATGTCGTCGGCGTGCGTCGGCTCCTCGATCCAGTACGGGTCAACCTCGGCCAGCGCCGTCATGTTGGTGATCGCCTCGTCGACGTCCCAGACCTGGTTGGCGTCCATCATCAGCAGCGCGTCCGGGCCGATCTCCGACCGGATGATCCGGGCCCGCCGCAGGTCGTCGGCGGGCGGGCCACCGACCTTCATCTTCATCGCCCGCCACCCCTGCGCGTACGCCTCCCGGGTCAGCGCCCGGACCTTGTCGTCGGGGTAGCCGAGCCAGCCCACCGAGGTGGTGTACGACGGGAAGCCTTCGCGTTCCAGCAGCGCCAGCCGGTCGGCGAGCCCGTCGCGCCCCTTGTCCAGGATGGCGGCGGCCTCGTCGGGAGTGAGCGCGTCGGTGATGTGCCGGAAGTCGACATTGGCCACCAGTTCGTCGGTGGGCAGTTCGGCAAGGTAGCGCCACATCGGCTTGCCGGCCAGCTTGGCCCGCAGGTCCCACACCGCGTTGACAAGCGCGCCGGTGGCCATGTGGATGACCCCCTTCTCCGGGCCGAGCCACCGCAGCTGCACGTCGGCGACGAGCGAGCGCCAGAACGCCACCGGCTCGACGGTGACCTCCTGCACCGTCCGCCCTCGTACGTGGTGGGCCAGCGCGTCGACCGCGGCGCAGGTGATTTCGTTGCCACGGCCGTTGGTGAAGGTGAAGCCGGCGCCGGTCGGCCCGTCGTCGGTGCTCAACTCCACATAGGTTGCCGAGTAGTCGCCGCGGTTGATCGCGTCGGAGCCGTCGCCGCTGGCGGCGGTGGGGAACCGTACGTCGTGCACGGTCACCTCGGTGATGCTGGTCATGACTCTTCTCCGAACTTGAAGACCCGCTTCGGCAGGCGGTACGCCAGGTCGACGATGGTCTCGGCGGCCTCGTCCATGGGCAGCCGATGCTCGGCGACCAGCCGGGCCAGGAAGCCGGCATCGACGCGGCGCGCCACGTCGTGCCGGACCGGGATGGAACAGAACGCCCGGGTGTCGTCGACGAACCCGGCGGTGTTGTAGAAGCCGGCCGTCTCGGTCACCGACTCGCGGAAGCGACGCAGCACCTCGGGGGAGTCCAGGAACCACCAGGGGGCACCGAGCAGCAGCGCGGCGTACCCACCGGCCAGTGGTGCCAGCTCCCGGGTGAAGGTGTCCTCGTCGAGGGTGTAGAGCACCACCCGAAGGCGGGGGTCGTTGCCGTGCGCGTCCAGCAGCGGGGCGAGGGCGTGCACGTACTCGGTGACCTGTGGGATGTCGCCACCCACGTCACGGCCGTGTCGGGCGTGCAGCCACCGGTTGTGGTTGCGCACCGCCCCCGGGTGCAACTGCATGACCAGGCCGTCGTCGAGCGACATGCGGGCGAACTCCAGCAGCATGTGCGCCCGGAACGCCTCCGCGTCGCCCGGTTCCGCCGCGCCCCGCCGGGCCCGGTCGAACAGCGCCGCCGCGTCCGCACCGAGGTCGAGGGTACGGGCGGTGGGGTGGCCGTGGTCGGACGAGGTGGCGCCGGCGGCGATGAAGGCGGCCCGGCGCGAACGCAGGGCGGCCAGGTAGCCGGCGTACGTCCCGGTGTCCTCCCCGGTGATCTCGCCGAGCTGGTCGACGTTGCTCGACCAGCCTTCGAAGTCCAGGTCGACCACGTTGTCCGGGCGGAAGGTGGTGACCACCCGCCCGCCGGGACCGCCCCAGCCGTCGGCGGCGAGCTTGGCGTGCCGGCCCAGATCGTCCAGGGGCGACTCGGTGGTGGCGAGCACCTCGATGTTGAACCGTTCGAACAGTGCCCGCGGCCGGAAGTCGGGCTCCGCGAGCCGGGCGGCGAGGGCGTCGTACACCTCGTCGGCCGTGCCCGGGGTGAGTCGGGTGTGCACGCCGAACACCTCGGTGAAGGTCTGCTCCAGCCACAGCCGTGACGGCGTGCCCCGGAACAGGTGCCACCCGTCGGCGAAGCGACGCCAGATGCGCCGCCCGTCGGTCTCCACCGGGCTGCCGTCGCGGCTGGGCACCCCCAGCTCACCCGGGGAGACGCCCTGGCTGAGCAGCATCCGGGTCACGTAGTGGTCGGGCACGATGAGCAGCTGGGACGGGTCGGGGAACGGCTGGTCCTCGGCCAGCAGCGCCGGATCGACGTGCCCGTGCGGGGAGATGATTGGCAACTGCGCCACCAGCGCGTACAGCTCGCGGGCCAGCGCGCGTTGGCCCGGCTCGGCGGGGAGGAGCAGGTCGGGTCTGGTCGAGGTGGGCACGGGGAGCGGCTCCTGTGGTCGGTGTCAGTCGAGGGTGAGCAGGTCGGCGACCCGCACGGGTGCGCCGGTTTCGAAGGACCGGTTGGCGGCCAGGCCGGTGAGCAGGGCCAGCGCCCCGTCGCGAGCGCTGGCCGCGCGGTGCAGCGGATCGGGTACGCCACCGAACAGCACCTGAGTCATCCGAGCGTCCGCCCCGCCGTGCCCGTGCCGGGTGTAGCCGTCGACCTCGATGCGTTGCGGCGGTGACCAGAAGGGGCGCAGGGTCAGCGTGGCGGCGCCACCCTCGTCGGCGGCCTGGTCGCCGTGCAGTGCGGCGCCCTTGAGCGCACCGGCGGCGGCCGGGCTGACGAACTCGCTCTCGGTGACCTCCAGTTCGAGGCGGCCCCGGCTGCCGTTGACCATCACCCGGTATCCCTCCCAGGGCGCGTACGCCGTGAGGTGGTAGGTCATGGTCGCCCCGGTGGAGTAGGTGGCCAGCACCGCCATGTCGTCCTCGATGCTGACCCCGGGGGCGAAGACGTTCTGGTCCCGGTGGTAGCCGTCCTCGGCCTCGGCGTCGAGGTACAACTCGCGCAGTCGGGGGTGCTCGGCCAGCCGCAACGCGAACGGGTCGTCGTCGGCGGCCGGCGACGCGTGGGCCCGGTCGTAGTCCCGGGCGTAGCCGTGCCGGCGGCCGGCGGCACCGTAGAAGAACAGCCGGCCGGCGGCGTACACCTGCACGGGTGTGGCGTCCAGCCACCAGTTGACCAGGTCGAAGTGGTGGCTGGCCTTGTGCACCATCAGGCCGCCGGAGCTGGCCTTGTCCCGGTGCCAGCGGCGGAAGTAGTCGGCGCCGTGGCGCACGTCGAGCAGCCACTCGAAGTGCACCGAGCCGATCTCGCCGACCGCGCCGTCGGCCAGCAGCCGGCGCAGCTGCTCGTGCAGCGGGTTGTAGCGGTAGTTGAAGGCCACCGTCACCCGCCGGCCGGTGCGGCGTACCGCGTCGAGAATGCGCTGGCAGCGCGGCGCGTCGGTGGTCATCGGTTTCTCGGTGACCACGTCGCAGCCCGCCTCCAGCGCAGCCACCACGTACTCGTCGTGGGTGACGTCCACGGAGGTCACCAACACCACGTCGACGTGCTCCTTGGCCAGCATCGTGGCGAAGTCGCCGGCGTGGTAGGTCGGCACGGGTCGGTGGCCCAGCTCACCGAGCCACCGGTTGTGGGCGTCCATCCGGGTCTGGTTGACGTCGGCGAAGGCGACCAGTTCGACGGTGTCGGCGTGGTCGCGCACCAGCCCCCGGACGAACATCTCGGCGCGGGCGCCGGTGCCGACCACGGCGTACCGGGCCCGCCTGCCGGATTGCGGTGACACGGACCGACCCTCCTCGATCTCTCTGCAAACCTTTGCACTGAAGTAACCACGGTCGATCGGCTCGCGTCAACGAGGGCGCGAAAATCGGCGGCCTTTGCCCCGTTTGATGGGCTTAACAGGGCATGACGTGTGGCCCACCGAAACACAGCTGTAACCATCCACCGTTGACACTGGCGCAACCGTTTGCATTAATTGGCGGCACCCGTGACCGCCGACACATCGACGAAGGGGGCCTGGATGCCAGTCACCATCAGGGACGTCGCCCGGGCCTCCGGCGTGCACATCTCCACCGTCTCCCGCACCTTCTCGGCACCCCATCTGGTCAACCCCGAGACCCGGGTACGGGTGCTCGCGTGCGCCGAGGATCTGGGCTATCGGCCCAACCGCGCCGCCCGCGCACTCATCACCGGCCGCACCCACAACATCGGGCTGATCATCGCCGACATCGCCAACCCCTTCTTCCCGCCGCTGATCAAGGCGGCGGAGAGCCAGGCTCGCCACCGCGACTACCACGTCTTCGTGGCCGACACCAACGAGGACGCCGCCGCCGAGGAGGAACTGGTCCACGCCCTGGCCAAGCAGGTCGACGGGGTGCTGCTGTGCAGCCCCCGGATGAGCAACAGCCTGATCGAGCAGCTCAGTCGGGAGGTGCCGCTGGTGGTGGTGAACCGACAGCTGGCCGGGCTGCCGTGCGTGCTGATGGACGTCGGGCAAGGCGCGCGTTCGGCCATCGAGCACCTCGCCGGGCTGGGTCACCGGGAAATGGCGCTGCTGGGCGGTCCACGTGGTTCGTGGACCAGCCGGGAGCTCCGGCGTGCCGCCAGCGCCGCCGCCCGGGCCGCGGGAGCGGAGCTGACCGTGCTCGGTCCCAACCCGCCCACCGAGACCGGCGGCCTCGCCCAGGCGGAGCAGGTCCGCCGGGCCGGCGTCACCGCCGTGCTCGCCTACAACGACCTGATGGCGATCGGGCTTCTCGAAGGGCTCGACGCACTCGGGGTGCGGGTGCCACAGGAGGTCAGTGTCGTCGGTGTCGACGACATCTCCCTGAGCCGACTCACCCGCCCCAAGCTGACGACGGTGGCCACGCCAACCGCGGCCGCCGGCCGGACGGCCGTCGACATGTTGCTGCAACAAGACACCGATTTCCCGCGTACCGCGCGGGGCGGCGGTGCCACCGTGGCAGTCGGCGTCCGTCGTACCACCGCACAGGTAATGCTCCAGACCGAGTTGGTCATCCGCGACTCCACCGCGCCGGGCCCCTACGCCGGCCGGGAACGTCCCGGAACCGCTGCCGCTGGCCCGGGCCCGCATCGCCGTGCGGACCCGGGCAACCCGGTCGTGGCCGCCGGTGACGTGGTCGCCTCCTAACGCCAAGGAGTGAGCGCACATGCACCCCGCAACGCACCCCACCGCCAGCGCGCCCGACGGGCGCACCTACCGTACCCCCCTGCTGCGCCGCCGGTTGTTGCGCGGCCTGGTCGCCGCGGTCGTCGCCCTGCCGCTGGTCGGCGCGGCCGCGGCCTGCGGCGACGACGCAGCGTCCGACGGCAAGACCACCATCTCGATCTTCTGGTGGGGTGGCGAGGCCCGGGCCCAGCTCACCGAGCAGGCGCTGGACCTCTACACCCAGAAGAATCCGGACGTCGTCTTCGAGAAGGTATGGCAGGCCAACCAGGGCTACTTCGACAAGCTGGCCACCCTGACCGCCGGCGGCAACCCGCCCGACATCTTCCAGATCGATGACAACTTCCTCACCGAGTACGCCGCCCGCAACGCGACCCTGGACCTCAAGCCGTACCAGGAGTCCGGTGACCTCGACACCTCCAAGTTCCCGCCCAGCCTGCTCCAGTACGGCGTGGTCGACGGCAAGCTCGCCGGCCTGGCCGCCGGGGAGAACACCCAGGGGCTGGTCTACAACAAGACGCTGGTGACCAAGAACGGCCTGCCCGAGCCGACCACCGGCATGAGCTGGGAGGAGCACATCGCCTGGGCCGAGGAGGTCAGCAAGAAGACCGGTGTCCCCGGCACGATGGACGCGAGCGCCATCGACAAGGCGTTCTGGGTGTGGCTGCGCCAGCAGGGCAAGGATCTGTACTCCGGCAACGACCTCGGTTTCACCGTGGAGGACGTGACCAGGTGGTTCGAGCTGTGGAAGGACGCCCGCGAGCGGGGCGCGACCCCCACCCCGGACGTCATCCACGAGGGCAACGCCACCGACATCACCAAGCAGCTGGTGGTCACCGGCAAGGCCGCCACCTCGTGGGTGTGGGTCAACCAGATGCCCGAGCTGAAGAAGAACACCTCCGACGAGCTCGGCGTCATCGCCTACCCGGGTGACCCCAGCGGCCAGTGGGCCCGCGCCTCGATGTACTGGTCGGTCTTCCGGGGCAGCAAGAACGCGGACATCGCGGTCGACGTGATCAACTTCTTGGCGAACGACGCCGACGCGGTCAAGCTGCTCGGCACCGACCGGGGCCTGCCGTCCAACCTGGACCTGCGCCGGGTGGTCAGCGACGACACCACCGACGAGGCGATGAAGCAGTCCATCGCCGTCGAGACCGAGCTGGCCAAGACGTTCGGCGAGGCGCCCCAGGTGCCGATCAAGGGGCACAGCAAGGTTCGCGCCGAGCTGATCAAGGCCGCCGAGAACGCGCAGTACGGCCGAGCCACCCCCGCCGAGTCCGCCGCCCAGTTCGTCGAGGCGTGCAAGGCGGCAATCGCCTCCTGACCCGCCGCACCACCCGGAGAGGAGCAGTTCGTGGCCTTGACCACGGCGCCCGACCCGACCCGACGCGGCACCGGATCCGTCCGGCCCGACGCCAACCGGCGCGGGACCGGACGGATCCGGCACGGGGAAGGTCTGGCCGGATACGTCTTCCTGTCGCCCTGGCTCATCGGTCTGATGGGCATCACGGCGATACCCATGCTGTTGTCGCTCTACCTCAGCTTCACCAACTACGACATCCTGACGCCGTGGTCCGAGGTGGAGTGGGTCGGGCTGGCCAACTACGAACGGATGTTCACAAGCGATACCTCGTGGTGGCACTCGGTACGGGTCACGCTCAGCTTCGCCCTGATCGCCGTACCGCTGAAACTGGCCGCGGCGCTCGGGGTGGCTCTCCTGCTCAACCGGGCCTGGCGCGGCGTCGGCCTGTTCCGCGGCCTGTTCTACCTGCCGTCGCTGCTCGGCGGCAGTGTGGCCCTGGCCATCGTCTGGGTCAACATGTTCAACCGGGACGGTGCGTTCAACTCGTTCCTCGCCCTCTTCGGCATTCAGGGCAAGCCCTGGGTGAACGACCCGGACTGGGCGCTTGAGACGTTGATGGTGCTGGCCATCTGGCAGTTCGGCGCACCGATGGTGATCTTCCTGGCCGGGCTCAAGCAGGTGCCCACGGAGCTGTACGAGGCCGCCGCGGTGGACGGTGCCGGCAAGTTCCGACAGTTCGTCAACGTGACCCTGCCGATGCTCTCCCCGGTGATCTTCTTCAACCTGGTGCTGGAGACCATCAACGGGTTCCAGGGCTTCACCGCCGCGTTCGTGCTCAGCAACGGCACCGGCGGGCCGGTCGACTCGACCCTGATGTACACGCTCAACCTCTACATCACCGGCTTCACCAACCTGGAGATGGGCTACGCCTCCGCAATGGCCTGGGTGTTCCTGATCGCCATCGCGATCATCACGGTGATCTTCTTCAGCACCGGCCGGTTCTGGGTGCACTACTCCGACGGGGAGGATCGCTGATGGTGGCCGATACCGTCGCCCCGACCGTGGCGACCCGTCCACAACGCCCACGCAGCCGTTCCTGGCTCCGGTTGGTCGTGCTGCTGGCCATCGTCGCGGTCGTGCTCTACCCGCTGTTCTGGATGATCGGCACCTCCGTCAAGTCGCAGGAGGAGATCGTCAACAACATCGGTCTGCTGCCCCGGAACTTCACCCCGGGCAACTACACCGACGGGTGGACCAACTTCGACGTCAGCTTCGCCCGCTTCTTTCTGAACAGCGCCATGGTCAGCCTGCTCACCCTGGTCGGCAACGCGGTGAGCTGCCTGCTGGCCGCGTACGCCTTCGCCCGGCTGAGGTTCCGGCTGCGGGGGCTGTGGTTCGCCGTCATGATCGGCACCCTGCTGCTACCGGGACACGTGCTGATCGTGCCGCAGTACATCCTCTTCCGCACCCTCGGCCTGGTCGGCGGGGAATGGCCCTACCTGCCGCTGCTGATCCCGCAGTTCCTGGCCACGGAGGCGTTCTTCGTCTTCCTGATGGTGCAGTTCATGCGCGGCATCCCGCGCGAGCTGGACGAGGCGGCGCGGATCGACGGCGCGAACGCGTTCGGCATCTTCCGGCACGTGATCCTGCCGCTGAGCCGTCCGGCCCTGGTCACCACCGCGATCTTCTCGTTCATCTGGACCTGGAACGACTTCTTCCGGCAACTGGTCTTCCTGTCCGAGTTGAGCGACTACACCGTCCCGGTGGCGCTGACCCTGTTCATCGACTCCACCAGCCAGAGTGCCGTGGGGCCGATGTTCGCCATGGCGGTGCTGTCCCTGTTGCCGGTCTTCCTGTTCTTCGTCGCCTTCCAACGGATGCTCGTCGAGGGGATCAACACCAGTGGACTCAAGGGCTGACGAGCGGGGCGACCAGCGCCGCGACTGGCGCGACACCGTACGCGACGCTGCCGACCTGGCGTTGCTGGGTATCCTGACGGTGCTCGCCTCGGCACCGGTGCTGACCGCCGGCGCCGCCGTCGGCGCCGCCAGCGCGGCGCTGCACGACTGGCTCGACACGGGCAGTTGGCCGACCGCCCGCCGAACGATGTCGCGGTTCGGCCGGGGACTGCTGCCCGGCCTGCCCGTCACCCTGCTGGGACTGGGCGGCGTCGGGCTGCTCGTCACAAACCTGGTGGCGCTGGCCACCGGTCGGGTCCCGGGCGGGGCGGTGGGACTGGCTGTCACCAGCGTGGTGGCAGCGGCCCTGCTCGGCTACGCCGCCGCGATCGTGGTCGAGGTGGGGCGCACCGGTGGCACCGGGTGGCGGTCGGCGGTCACCAGGGCGGCCCGCGCCTGCCTCGACCACCCCGCGAACTGCGCCGCGCTGGCCGGGACCAGTCTGGTGGCCGTACTGGTCGGGGTGCTGGTCACCCCGGTCGCGGTGCCGATCCTCGCCGGGTACGCGCTGGCCGCCGTGCACGCCGTCGCCCGTCGCCGGCCGGTCACCCAGGTGGAGCTGTCGTGAACGGGCGGGACGGAACCCTCGGCCGGACCACCGATGACGCCTCCGAGGGCCGCGCGGACCCGCACCTGCTGGTCGGCGGTGCGCCGGTGGCCCGTTACGTGCTCGCCCCGGACCTCGGCGCCGAACACGGGCCTCGGCCGTACCTGCACCCGGTGCGTACCCTGGCCGGCACCCCGGTCACCGACGCTCTGCCCGCCGACCACGTCTGGCACCTCGGCGCGTCGGTGGCGGTGCAGGACGTCGCCGGCACCAACCTCTGGGGCGGGCGCACCTACGTCCGCGACGTCGGATACACCTGGCGAGGCGACCACGGACGCATCGTCCACGTGGGCTGGGAGGAGCGGACGCCCGACCGGCTCGACCACCGGCTGCACTGGTGTGATCCGGCCGGTGACGTGCTGCTCTCCGAACGGCGCACCATCAGCGCCTCGGCCGTGTCCGGCCACCCGAGCGCCTGGCGACTCGACCTCGCCAGCACCCTCACCGCACCCGCCGAGCGGGACATCGTGCTGGGCAGCCCGGCCACCAACGGGCGCCCCGGCGGCGCCGGTTACGGCGGGTTCTTCTGGCGGGCGGTGGCGACCGAACCGCCCGAGGTGTTCGCCGGTGAGCTGACCGGCGAGGAGGCGGTCAACGGCTGCGACCGACCGTGGGTGGCGCTGCGCGGGCAGGCCCCCGAGGGCGGGGCGTACACCCTCATCTTCAGCGGCCTCGGACCGGGGGACCGGTGGTTCGTCCGGACCACCATGTACCCGGGGGTGTGCGTGGCGTACGCCTTCGCGCGGACGCTGACCATCCCCGCCGGCACCAGCCGGCACGGCCGTCACCAGGTGATCGTGGTCGACGGCAGGCTCGACCCGGAAAGCGCTGCCGGGCTGGCCGCCGCGGGTGGTTGAACCGGGTCCGGTCAACCCGACGCATGACCCGTCAGTCGGCACCGAGGCAGACGAACGCCGCCGCGGTGGCCCGCGCGGTGTCGTCGCCGCCTGCGGCGAACACCCGCTGGGCGCTGGCGAGCGCCTGCGCCGGCCGGGTACCGGCTCGCATCCGTCGGTGCAGGTCCACCATGAGAGCTGTGGTGGGCTCCGCCGGCACCGGTAGCACGGTGGCGATCAGGCACCGGGTACCCAGCGCCAGCAGCACCGCGGCGAAGCCCATGATCTCGTCGCCCGGGCGGACTCCGTGCAGCCCGGACTCGCAGGCGGAGAGCACCACACAGGACGGCGGACGGGTGAGCCGTTCCCACTCGTACGCGAACAGCGGCCCGTCCGCGAGTTCCAGGGTGGAGAACTGGGGGTTGTCCGCCCGGAACGCGCCGTGCGCCGCGATGTGCACCAGCGCGGCCCGATCCATCGCCGAGGTCAGCGCGGCGACGGTGGCGTCCGCCCCGGTCAACGTCCGGGCTGCCGGCAACACCCGGGCGAGCCGGACGACCTCGGCCCGCCCGGCCGGCAGGCGTGGACCGCTGGCCAGCACCGGTGCCCTGGTGCACCATTCGCGCTGCTCGGCGCTGAGCCAGACGGTGGCCGACGGGGCGACGGTGACGGCCCGGCCGGCGCAGGTGGCCAACCCGGCCCAGGCGACGCCGTGCAGCGGGCCGACCGGGACGATCACCAGCGGACGGTCGGCCACCTGCCGCCGTATCGGGTCGAAGAGTTGACTGTCGAGCGCCGCGGCGGCGTGTTCGGCGCCGGCTCGCGCGGCGGCCGAGTCCCCGCCGACGATCTGCCGGCGTAGCCCGAACCGGTGCCAGTGCGCCAGCTGGGCCGCCTGGTCGAGTGGACCCAGGTCGTGCAGGCTGGCGCGGCCGTCGCGGAGCAGCACCGCCCGAAGCCGGTCGCCGTGGGCCACGAGTTCGACCAGGACGCGGGGGCCGAGTCGGTCGGCCAGGCGCCGGACACCCGGTGGTGCCACCACCTGAGTACCGCCCGGCGCCCGCCGGGCCAGGTCCCGGATGCGCTGTTCGAGCCGGGTCTGCCGCTCGCGCAAACTGTGCACGGTCCGTCCGGCCAGCACCGCCTCCTCCAGCAGGCCGCTGACCAGTCGAAGTTCGGCGAGGGCAGCGACCAGGTCGGGATCATCGGGCGGCAGCGCCGGGCGCATCCGTAGCCCGTTGGCGCGCCACCGTTCGGCCCAGGCCAGCACCTGGCCCGGTGCGCCGGCCCGGACCGCGATGTCCAGTCCTTCGGCCGCCAGCTCCTGCCCGTACACCCCGCTGTGCGCGCGTAGCTCGGTGGCGCCCAGCGAGGTGCGGTGCCGGTCGAGCACGGCCAGGCCGCGCCGCAGTGCGCGGGCCGCACCGGCCTCGTCACCGCCGAGCCGACGCGACAACGCCAGGGCGTACCAACCTCGGGCACGTCGCGGGGCGGTGCCGCGACCGCGGCTACGGGCGGCCTGTGCGAACAGCGCCGTCGCACGTCCGGTCCGGCCCAACTCCGTCGCCAGCAGTCCGGCGTCGACGCGGGTGGTGAGGGCGGGATCCGGCCAGCCGGTGGCGTCGAGCTGGTCGGCAGTGCGCGCCATCGCCCGCAGCAGCGCGGCCGACCGCGTGCCCCGGCGAAACTCGGCGCGTAGCTCGACGTGCCGGGCGAAGGCTGCCCAGGTACGGCGGCCCTGGCGACGGAACCGGTTGCGTGCCGCCGCGGCGGACCCGGTAGCGGTGTCCAGGTCACCGGCGAGCAGCGCGGCCCGAGCCTGGGCCAGCAGCGCTTCGGCGAGATCGGAGGCCATTCCCCGACTGCGCAACTCCCGGATGGCGGTGGCGGCGACCTGCACCGCCTCGTCGACAAGCGGCACCGACAGCAGCAGCTCGAAGCGGTCGAGCAGCAGCGCCGGCCGGGGCACGGCCAGCCGCTGGTACTCCTCGCCGACGGCGGCGAAACAGCGCAGTGCGGCGGCGACGTCACCGCGCAGCCCGGCGGCGATCCCACCGTTCCAGCGGGCGTCGGCCGCCGCCAGGTCAAGGCCGAGGCCGTGGAACACCGCCGCCGCCCGGTCCAGATCGTCGGTGCCGTCGGCGGTGCCCCGGTGGGCGTTGAGCAGTCCGCGGTTGTTGCGAGCCCGTGCCTCCAGGAGGCGGTCACCCTCGCGCTGGGCGATGTCGATCGCCTGGCCGTAGTCGCGGACCGCGTCGTCGTACAGCCCCCGGTAGTGCAGCACCACGCCCCGCTGCATTCGGGCGCGTCCGGCATCGGCGCCGGTCAGCTCGGGCAGCGCGGCGGTCACCTCGCGCAGCGCCGCCGCGGTACGGCCGGCGTTGGCCAGTACGTAGCCGAGGCTCATCCGGGCCAGCGCCTCGGTGCGGGCGGAGCCGGCGCTGCGGACCGCCCGGCGCAGGTGGCGAAGCGCACCGGACAAATCGTTTAGTTCCCGCAGGGCCAGACCGATGGCCCGCTCGGCGGTGGCGCGCTCGTCGCGATCGGCGGGAATCCCGGTGAGGACCCCGGTGGCGATCGTGATCGCCTCGCGCGGACAGCGTTGGACGAGGTCGAGAGCCGCCTGGGCGGTTCCGGCACCGCTACCGGTGCGGTCAGGCATGGTCAGAGAATTCAGCATCCACACTCGTCCGTCAACGCCGACGAATGGCGCTACGGAAGGCCGTTACGGGCGATCACCTCATTGACTTGCAACGATTGATTGGAAGAATTGGTGAGGTTCGCGGGGGTCGCGCGCCCGCCACCGGTGGGCGTGCCGCCCCCCGCACAGTTGGAGGATCCGTGCGTCCTGACCGCGCCACCCTCACCGGCCGACCGTCGCGTCGGCGACTGCTCGCGGCATCCGCCCTGGCCGCGGCGGCGTTACCGTTCGGCGCAGGGTCACGTCCGACCTACGCGCGTACCCAGCACGACCGTGCTGACGACGAGGCGTACCAGCTCGCGTTCGAGGAGGCGCTGACCGCCGATCCCGACGTGCGGCGGTACCTCGCCGCCGGCCGGCACTTCCTCTACCGGCCCCGGCAGTTGCTTGCCGCCACCGCCGACGCCCAGCGGGTCGCGGCCTGGCTGAGGGCCCGCGGCCACGCGGTGACGATCGCGGACAGCTTCGCGGGAGTCACCCGGTTGCGGTTCGTCGCCGAGACCGATGTTCCCTCAATCGTGACGAGGCTGCGTGACCCACGACAGTGGCCCGGGCAACCGGCACCCCGGGTCCAACCGCACCATGTGCTGGTCGGCCTGGGCAACATCATGGGCAACCCGGGTACGCCGCCTCGGGAGGCCGCCGAGCTCGCACCGCCCGACCCGAGCCGGCTCGGCGAGGGAGCGGGGGTGACGGTGGGTATCTGCGACACCGGTATCTGGCGGAAGGCCGGCGACTACCACCCGTCCTGGCTGGGCGGTGGGTATCTCCCGGAGCCGGACGACGAGGACCCGCTCTACCTGTACGCCGACGTGCTCGCCGTGCAGGGCGGTCACGGCACGTTCGTCGCCGGGGTGGTGCGGCAGGCCGCGCCGGGCGTACACGTCGACCCGGAGGCGGCACTGGCGCCGACCGGGATCGGCGACGAGGCCATGGTGGTGGCGGCCATGGGACGGCTGACGCCCGAGGTGTCGGTGGTGAACCTCTCGCTGGGCGGCTTCACCCTCGACGACCAGCCCTCGATGCCACTTGCCAACGCCGTGGCCGGATTGCCGCCGAGCACCGCGGTGGTGGCGGCTGCCGGTAACGCCGGCACCGACCGACCGGTCTGGCCGGCCGCGCTGGACCGCGTCGTGGGAGTGGCCGCGCTCGCCCCGGGTCCTGCCGGCCTGGTGCCGGCGGAAGACAGCGGATTCGGGTCGTGGGTGGACGCCTGTGCCGTCGGCCGCCGGGACAGCACCTACGTCGCGGGTCGACTGCCGCTGCCCGATCGTCCGACCCGGGTGTTCCAGGGCTTCGCGACGTGGGCCGGCACCTCGTTCGCGGCTGCCCACGTCTCCGGTCGGCTCGCCGCCCTGATGACCGCCGGTGACCTGAGCGCCGACGAGGCCCGGCTGGCGTTGCTGGCGACACCGTCCTGGCACCCCGACTACGGCGTGTTCGTCGAATGAGTTCCCGGGACACGTTGTGGTGACCGAGCGCGGTGCCGCGGTTCTGGTGGCCGCCGCAGCCGACGGTGACGAGTCGGCCTGGACCGAGCTGGTTCGCCGCTACACCCCGCTCGTCTACGCGGTGATCCGCGGCCACGACCTGGCTGGGGCCGAGGCCGCGGATGTCAACCAGACCGTCTGGCTGCGGCTCGTGGAACATCTGGATCAGGTGCGCAGACCGGAGGCGCTGGCCGGCTGGCTGGCCGTCACCACCCGGCGGGAGTGCTACCGGATGTCCCGCCTCGGCCGGCGGACCCAACCCGTCGACCCGTCCGGTGGCGCCCTCGACGCGTACCACGGCACGTCGCCGGCAGCGGACGAGGACCTGCTGCGTGCCGAGCGGCGGCGGGCCCTGCGGGAGGGCTTCGCCCAGCTTCCACCCCGCTGCCAGCAGGTGCTCTCGATGCTCACGGCCGATCCGCCGCTGAGCTATCGGGAGACCGCCGAGCGGTTGGGCGTACCGGTCGGCAGCATCGGGCCGACCCAGGCGCGTTGCCTGCGTCGGCTTCGTGCCTGTGCCGCGCTCGCGCCGTACGTTGGTGCTCACCCGGGGGACGGGACGAAGGGGGGTGAGCGTGATGGAGCAGTGGCCGCCGGCCGATGACGCCGCGCTCGGCGCGGAGCTGCGCGCGGCGCTCGGCGACGCGGGCGAGGTCCCCGAGGAGCACCTCCGGGCGGCCCGGGCGGCCTTCGCCTGGCGTACGGTGGGCGCCCAGCCCACCGTCGCCGAGCTGGTCTTCGACTCGGCCTGTGAGCCGGGCGCGGTGGCCACCCGGTCGGCCGGCTCCACGCGGAACCTGTCCTTCCGGGGCGGCCCGATCGTGGTGGAGATCGAGATCGGCGGTACGGGAATCGTCGGGCAGCTCAGTCCGGTCGACGGCGGCCGGGTCAGTGCCCGGACCGCGAACGGCACCTACGAGGAGACCTCTGTCGACGCCGTGGGTCTCTTCTCGCTCGGTCTCCCACCGCCGGGCCCGGTCCAACTGCACGCCCGCTCCGGCGGGTTCAGCGTGGTGACCGACTGGGTCTGCCTGCGCTGACACCGCGGGGATCGAAAACCGGGACGGTTCCCGACCCCCGCGGCACACGGCGTTGGAGGACTACTCCTTCAGGGAGGTGATCAGATATTGCACACCGCCCAGGTCGGACATCGTCCCGCTGCTGTCCGGGCCCAACTGGACCACGGCGAGGCACATCTCCCCGTCGCTTTCCGCCTGGGCTGTGAAGATCAGCGAGAACTGCGCCCGCTCACCGGGTTGCAGCAGGAGGTTGCCCAGGCTGGCCCAGGTCGTGTCGACGATCTCCACCTGGGTCCTGCCGATCGGCCGTACCCCGGTGCCGACCGCGCCGCCGGCACGCCAGCGCTCGAACAAGTCCTGGCCGAGGTCGACGATCACCCGGCCACCGATGTTCTGCAATGGTTCGGCCGCCACGAAGAGCACCTCGTTGCGCGACGGCACGGTGAGCGAGTTGCCGATCGCGAAGGGCCGGACGGTCGGGCCGGCACCCGGGGTGAGCTGGACCGAGTCGACGTTGCGCCACGCGAGGTTGTTGTTGCTCCGGGTGTTGGTGCTGATGTCCGGACCTTCGACGGTCATCGGGTCGGAGTTCGACACCCAGCGGGCGAGCAGGCAGAAGTGACCCGGTCCCGGGACTCCCTTCCACGGGATGGTGACGGTGGTGACGCCGGGTGCGGCGGCTACGGAGGCCGCCCCGATCCTGGTCCAGTGGATGGGCCACACCGCACCGCCACCCGGCGTCGTCCGGTAGACCTGTAGCACGCCGTTGACCGAGCCCGAGCCGGACGGGCCCGGGTTACGGAGTTTGACGAAGATGTAGTTGGTCGCGCCGACGACCGGGTTCTGGCTCACGGCGCACTCCACCGCTGTGGGGCAGACCTTGATGTCGGGGCTGGCCCACAGCGGGTCGAGCGAGTGCGGCTGGACTCCGGTGTCGGCGGCGACATCCCGGATGTGGACGTCGGTGCGGGCCACCGGGGTGGCGCGGTCCGACCCGTGCCCGACCGGCACGGCGGCGGCTGCGCCGGTCGTCAACAGGCCGGTCAGCGCCGCTCCCACGAACCCGACCCACACGGCCCGGCGGAGCCGTCTCCCTACACTGCTCATGACAGGTGTCTCCCATCGACGGAGCCGTGGTCGACCCGGCTCGTTACGCTCCGGTGTCGACCTGGTTACGCCAAATACAGAGCGGGGTCGGGGCCGGGAAATACCGTCGGCGGGGGAGCAGACCGTCAGATGGCGCGAGAAGCGGCAAAGGGGCGGCCGATCAATCACGCAGCGGACGGCAGGACGAGCGGACGACAAGTTCGGTGGGCAGCCGGATGTGGGTGTCCCGCTCGACGCCGGCGATCAGGTCGACCAGCAGCCGCAGCGCCTCGGCGCCCATCCGCTGCAACGGCTGCATTATCGTCGTCAGTGGCGGGTTGACAAGCGCTGATTCCGGGATGTTGTCGAAGCCGATCACGGACAGGTCGTCGGGGACCGACCGGCCCATGCTCCGGGCGACGTCGATTGTGGAGATCGCGGAGAGGTCGTTACCGGCGAAGACGGCGGTCGGGCCGTCGGGCAACGAGAGTAGTTCGGCGGCGGTCTCCGCGGCGCTCTCGATGCGGAACCCGCCGACCCGCACCAGCCGCTCGTCCACCGTCACGCCCGCGTCGGCCATTGCCTGCCGGAAGCCCGCCTCGCGCAACCGGGACGATTCGAGGTCGCGGCGTCCGCTGATGTGCCCGATGCGGCGGTGGCCGAGGGACAACAGGTAGTTGGTCGCCAGGACGGCACCGGCGAAGTTGTCGGAATCGACGGTCGGCAGCCCCGACGGGCCGGTGTGCGGGTCGACGGCCACGACGTGGAAGCCCTGCTTGGTCTCCACCACTGTCGGTGTGACGATCACGGCCCCGTCGATGAGCGTGCCCGACAACCGGGCCAGCGAGCGGCGTTCCCAACCGACGGCCGTACCGGCGCCGTCGCCGCCGGAGTACGCCAGTAGCTGGTAGCCGGTGCCGGCGACCTCCACGCTGGCGCCCTTGAGCAGTTCGGTCGAGAACGGCTCGAACTCGGCGACCAGGATGCCCAGCACGTTTGTGCGGTGGCTGCGGAGGCTCTGCGCACCGAGGCTCGCCTCGTAGCCGAGTTGACGGATGACCTGCTGGACCCGTTCCACGGTCGCCTGTGCCACTCCGTAACGGCCGTTCACCACCTTGGAAACGGTCGCCACGGAGACGCCGGCCGTGCGGGCTACGTCCGACATCTTGACACGCTGGGGAAACGCCACGTCGATGATGATAGAGGGCGATCGGGCCGGTTACGGAGACGAGTCGAAAACGTTATCGACACCGATTGACACTGGGTTACCCGACTGAAAAACTCGCTCAGGCCGAGCACCCGACTGACTGGTCGAGGAGACATCGATGGCTATAAAGCGCCGTGCAACCACCTTTCTAGCGCTTTCCATGACAACCGCACTACTCGTCGCCGGCTGCGGTGGCGGCGGTGAGGACGAGGCGCCTGCCGAGAGCGAGCTGTACAAGAACCCGGTGACGCTTACCTGGTGGCACAACGCCTCCCAGGATGGTCCCGGCAAGACCTACTGGGAAAAGGTCGCCAAGGACTTCAGTGCACTGCACCCCACGGTCACGATCGAGATCGAGGGCATCGAGACCAACCAGCTCCAGCGCACCCGGCTCCCCGCCGCGCTGCTGAGCAACGACCCGCCGGACATCTTCCAGGCGTGGGGCGGCGGCGAGATCCGCGAGCAGGTGGAGGCCGACTACCTCAAGGACATCACCGACCAGGTCAAGGACGAGGTTGCCAACATCGGCAGCGCGGTCGAGATCTGGCAGGTGGACGGCAAGCAGTACGGCCTGCCGTACCGGATGGGCATCGAGGGCATCTGGTACAACAAGGACCTGTTCCAGCAGGCCGGCATCACCGCTCCGCCGACCACCTTCGACGAGCTGAACGACGCGGTCACCAAGCTCAAGGCGATCAACGTCATTCCGATCGCCGTCGGCGCCGGTGACAAGTGGCCCGCCGCGCACTGGTGGTACAACTTCGCGTTGCGTGCCTGCTCGGTGGAGACCCTGCGGAAGGCCTCCCTCGAGAACGTCTTCGACGACCAGTGCTTCGTCAAGGCCGGTCAGGACCTGAAGGCCTTCATCGACACCGAGCCGTTCCAGCCCAACTTCATCGCCACGCCGGGCCAGAACGACCCGACCAGCGCCAACGGCCTGCTGGCCAACGGCAAGGCGGCGATGGAGCTGATGGGTGACTGGAACAAGGGCACCCTGGACACCGTCACCGAGGACCAGGAGGCGCTGAACAAGTTCATCGGCTGGTTCCCGGTGCCCGCCATCACCGGTTCCGCCGGTGACCCGAAGGCGGCCCTGGGCGGCGGCGACGGTTTCGCCTGCGCCAAGAACGCCCCGGCCGAGTGCGTCGAGTTCCTCAAGTACATCGTCAGCCCCGAGGTGCAGAAGGGCTACGCCGAGACCGGCACCGGCCTGCCGGTCGCCAAGGGCGCCGAGGACGGCGTCAAGGACCCGGCCCTGAAGTCCATCCTGGAGGCCACCACCAGCGCCACCTACGTGCAGCTCTGGCTGGACACGGCGTTCGGTAGCACCGTCGGTAACGCGATGAACGACGCGATCGTCGCCATCTTCGCCGGCAACGGCACCCCTGAGCAGGTTGTCGAGGCCATGAAGGCGGCCGCGCGCAAGTGACGTCGACCAACCCGACCCTGGACCTCGCCGGCGGCGCATCCGCGCCGCCGGCGGGACCTCGGCCTGCCCGGCGCTCGTCCGCTCGGGCCGCCGAGACCCGACGCAAGTGGTACGAGATCATCGGGCTCACGACACCAGCCGTGATCGTCTACGTGATGTTCGTGCTGGTCCCGATGGGCTTCGCCTTCTACTACAGCCTGTTCCGTTGGCGTGGCGTCGGACCGCCCACCGACTATGTCGGCTTCGACAACTACGTCCTGGCCTTCCAGGACCCGATCTTCATCGACGCGCTGCGCAACAACGCGATCATCGTGTTCGGGTCACTGCTGATCCAGGGACCCATCGCGCTGGGCGTCGCCCTGCTGCTCAACCGCAACTTCCGGGGCCGTACGCTGTTCCGCCTGCTGGCCTTCGTGCCGTACGTGCTGGCCGAGGTCACCGTCGGCATCATGTGGAAGCTGCTGCTGTCCGACGCCGGCACGGTCAACGCGATGCTGGAGTCGCTGGGACTGGGCAGCCTCGTACAGGCGTGGCTCGCCGATCTCGATATCGTTATCTGGACGATGTTGGCCGTCCTGACCTGGAAGTACGTCGGTTTCGCAATCATCCTTCTGCTGGCCGGTCTGTCGAACGTGCCGCAGGAGCTGAACGAGGCCGCCGCCATCGACGGCGCGAGCTGGTGGCAGATCCAGCGGCACGTGACGCTGCCGCTGCTGGGGCCCACGATCCGGATCTGGATGTTCCTGTCCATGATCGGCTCGCTGCAGGTCTTCGACGTGATCTGGGTGACCTCCGTGCCTGCGGTCCGGTCGCTGGGCGCGTCGGCCACCATGGCGACGTACATGGTGGACAACGGGTTCTTCGCTCGCCTGTGGGGCTACGGCAACGCGGTGGCGGTCATCCTGTTCGCCATCTCGTTCGTCGCGGCAGTGCTGTTCCAGCGCTTCCTCCTGCGTCGCGACATCGAGGGCGCCATCACCAGAAGGGCAAACTGATCGTGGCCGCGAACGCCGTTCTGTCTCCGACCGCCAAGCGCCGGCCGATCTCGTGGGGGAATCCCCTCACCTACGCGCTGGCGCTCGCGGTCGCCGCCGTGTCGATCACCCCGGTGGTGTACGTGATCGTCGGCGGCTTCCGCACCACGCCGCAGATCGTGGCGGACCCGGCCGGGCTGCCCGACCCGTGGGTCTGGGACAACTACTCCCGGGTGCTGACCCAGAGCGACTTCTGGCGGCAGGTGTTCAACAGCGCCGTGGTGTCCCTGGGCACCACGATCGGCGTCGTGGTGCTGGGGGTCTGCGCCGCGTTCGTGCTGGCCCGTTACACCTTCCGCGGCCGTGAGGTGCTCTACACCTTCTTCACCCTGGGCCTGCTGTTCCCGGCCGGCGCGGCGATCCTGCCGCTCTACCTGATGCTGCGTGACCTGAACCTGATCAACTCGTACTACGCGGTTATCCTGCCGCAGGTCGCCTTCGCGTTGCCGCTGACGATCGTGATCCTACGACCGTTCCTCACCGCCATCCCCCGGGAGTTGGAGGACGCGGCGGCCATCGACGGCACCGGTCGGCTCGGCTTCCTCTGGCGCATCCTGTTGCCCCTGTCGCGGCCCGCGCTGGTCACCGTCGGTATCCTCGCCTTTGTCACCAGCTGGAACGCGTTCCTGCTGCCGCTGCTCGTGCTCGGCGACGCGAGCCTGCACACCCTGCCGCTGGGCGTGCAGAACTTCTCCAGCCAGTACACCTCCGACACGGCGGGCATCCTCGCCTTCACCTCGCTGGCGATGCTGCCGGCACTTATTTTCTTCACGTTCGCCGAGAAGCAGATCGTCGGTGGCCTCCAGGGCGCGGTCAAGGGCTGAGCGGCAGCGGCACGAACACAAAAGGGGTAACACAGCATGACTGAGGTCCGCGAGGTCGTGGGCGGGCCGGCGACAGTGCCGGCCCAGACAGGATCGGGCCACGGCCGGCCCGACCGGTACGGGTCCGATGGCGAGACGCGCGTGCGAGAACTGCTCGGTCGGATGACGATCGAGGAGAAGATCGCACAGCTCGTCGGCTTCTGGGAGAAGGCGGAGGGCGAGGCGGTCGCGCCGTTGCAGGGCGAGTTCGGTGACATCGGCCGGCTCGAAGACTTTTCCCGGCACGGGCTCGGTCACCTCACCCGCGCCTACGGCACCCGGCCGGTCGAGGCCGTATCGCGGGCGTCATGGCTGTGGAAGTTCCAGTCCGACCTGGTGACGGGGACCAGGCTCGGCATCCCGGCGATCGTGCACGAGGAGTGCCTGACCGGGCTTTCGGCCTGGAAGGCGGCGACCTTCCCGACCCCGCTGGCGTGGGGGGCGGCCTTCGACCCCGACCTGGTCACGGAGATGGCTGCGGCGATCGGGGCGTCGATGCGGGCGCTCGGCATCCACCAGGGGCTCTCCCCGGTGCTCGACGTGATCCGCGATCCCCGCTGGGGGCGGGTCGACGAGTGCATCGCCGAGGATCCCTACCTGGTCGGCACCCTCGGCACCTCGTACGTGCGCGGCCTGCAGTCGCAGGGCGTGCATGCCACGCTCAAGCACTTCGTCGGCTACTCAGCCTCCCGCGCCGGGCGCAACTTCGCGCCGGTGCACGCCGGTCCGCGTGAACTCGCCGACGTGCTGCTCGTACCGTTCGAGATGGCGATCCTCGACGGCGACGCCCGCTCGGTTATGCATTCCTACGCCGAGATCGACGGCGTGCCCGTGGCCGCCGATCCGACGATCCTGACCGGGTTGCTCCGGGACCGGTGGGGCTTCGACGGCACGGTGGTTGCCGACTACTACGGTGTGGCGTTCCTGAACCTGCTGCACCAGGTCGCCGGTGACCACGCGGACGCGGCCGTGCAGGCGCTGACCGCCGGTGTCGACATCGAGCTGCCGACCGGTGACGCGTACCTGACCCTGGCGGATTCGGTGCGCGCCGGCCGGATCGAGGAGTCGGTGATCGACCAGGCGGTCCTGCGGGTGTTGCGGCAGAAGCTGGAACTCGGGCTGCTGGACGCCACCTTCACCGACGAGCCCGCCCCGGTGGTCGACCTCGACTCGCCCGAGCACCGGGCGATCGCCCGCAGCCTCGCGGAGAAGTCGATAGTCCTGGTCGCCAACCAGGACGCGTTGCCGCTGCCGGCGGGCCGGCGGATCGCGGTGATCGGGCCGAACGCCGACCGGCAGGGTGCCCTCTTCGGGTGCTATTCCTTCCTCAACCACGTGCTCGTGCAGCATCCCGACGTGGAGGCCGGTATCGAGGTGCCGACGGTGCTCGACGCGCTGCGCGCCGAGTTCGGTGCCGAACTGGTCACCTCGGCCCGCGGCTGCGAGGTGGACGACGACGACCGCTCCGGCTTCGACGCCGCGGTCGCCGCGGCCACTGCGGCGGATGTCGCCGTACTGGTCGTCGGCGACCACGCGGGACTGTTCGGTCGCGGCACGGTCGGCGAGGGCTGCGACCGGGACGACCTGGAACTGCCCGGTGTGCAGCGGGACCTGGTCGAGGCGGTGCTGGCGACGGGCCGGCCCGTCGTGCTGGTGCTGCTCACCGGCCGGCCGTACGCGATCGACTGGGCGCTGAGCCGCTGCGCGGCGGTGGTGCAGACGTTCTTCCCCGGCGAGGAGGGGGCGGGCGCCATCGCCGGTGTGCTCTCCGGGCGGGTCAACCCGTCGGGACGGCTGCCGGTCAGTCTGCCCCGGTCGGCGGGCGCGCAGCCGTACTCGTACCTGCATCCCACGCTCGGCGACGGCAACGAGGTGACCAACCTGCTGGCGACGCCCGCGGCGCCGTTCGGTCACGGCCTGTCCTACACGACGTTCGGGTACACGGACCTGACGGTGCCGGCCACGGCGCCGACCGACGGGGCGCTGACGGTGAGCGTACGCGTCACCAACACCGGTGCGGTGGCCGGCGACGACGTGGTGCAGCTCTACGGCCGGGACCTGGTGGCGTCGGTGACCCGACCGGTGGCGCAGCTGCTCGGCTACCAACGGGTGCACCTCGCGCCGGGCCGGTCCGTCACGGTCACCTTCACGGTCCCCACCACCCGGCTGGCCTTCTCCGACCGGACGCTGACGCGAGTGGTGGAGCCCGGCGACGTGGACCTCTGGATCGGCACCAGCGCGCGCCGTGACGTCGAGGCGTCCACCACGCTCGTCGGCGAAGTCGCGCCGGTCACCAACGCCTCCGCCCGCTGGACCACCGCCGAGATCAGCTGAATCCGGGCTGACCGGCCACCGCCGCGATGGTGGCCGACCGCCTGCACCAGGGCAGTTCCCGATCATCGGGAACTGCCCTGGTGCACGTCCGCCGCGCGGTTGCCCCGTGACTCAGGTGGCCCGCCTCCGGCGGCGGTTGGTCGGCTTCGCCCCGACCTTCGGTGCGGCCGGACGGCCAGCTGCGTCCCCGTCGCGGGTCGGGGCAGCCGTCGGCGTGCTGGCCGGCGTACCCGGACCGGTCGTCGCGGTAGCGGGTGGCGGGTACCTGCGCAGCATCCAGGTCTGCTGGCCGAGCGAGAAGAGGTTCGTGGTCACCCAGTAGATGATCACGCCGATCGGGAAGATCAGTCCGGAGACGAGCAGTGAGGCGGGGATGCCGTAGAGCATCAGCCGCTGCACCAGCCGCTGCCGCGGGTCCGTGGCCCAGCCGCTGCGCAGGATCAGTTGACGGCTGGACAGGTAGGTCGTGGCGATCATCGTCGCGATCAGCACGGCGGCCACGATCCTGACCGTCGCGCCGCCCGCGCCGAGCAGGGCCAGTTCCTGCCCGCTGGAGCCGAAGGAACCTGCGATCGGGGCGCCGAACAGCGTGGCCGACGAGGCGCTGTCGAACTGGGTCACCGACCAGCCGTACAGCGTCTTCAGGTGCTCCGGCATCGTCGGCTTGAGATGTCGCAACACGTGGAGCAGGCCGAGAAAGACCGGGATCTGCACCAGCATCGGCAGGCAACCCATCAGCGGGTTGGCCTTCTCCACCCGGTACAGCTCGACCATTTCCTTCTGTAGGGTCTCCCGGTCGTCGCGGTGCCGGGCCTGGAGCTCGGCGAGCCTCGGCTGCAACGCCTGCATCGCTCGCTGCGACCGGATCTGCTTGACGAAGACGGGGAACAGGATGATCCGGACGGTGAGCACCAGGAAGACGATGCCCAGCACCCAGGACCAGTCGGTGCCCAGCGCGGACGCGTCGCCGAGCAGCCGTTGCCAGGCGGCGTGCCAGAACAACAGGATCTCGGAGATGGCGTGGTAGATCATGGACATGGAACACCCCTCGATACGGCCTGAGGCTGATGTGAGCAGGAACGGTCACCAGCGGTCGCCGACGAGCGGCAGAGGTGGGTGAGTGGAGAGGCGCTCAGGCGACCGCGAGGGTCGCGGCGGTGGGGGCTCTGGGCCGAGCTCGGCCGGCAGCGTCCGGATCGCGGTGGCGGGGTATCCCGGTACGGTCGGAGCGCTCCCGCAGCATCCGACGGGTGACCCGCAGGGCGGGATCGGCCACCGCCCCGGTGAGCAGGACCCCGGCGGCGAGCACGGCGGCCAGCAGCACGCCGGTCACCGCCGCCGTGCCGGAGAGCATGCTGGTGGCACCGACGTCGGCCAACACGCCGACGAGGTACCAGAGCAGGCCGAGCCCGATCACGGGGCAACCATATCCGCCGTAAGCAAAAGGTGGGCGTCCAGGATCTCGACCACCGCCCCCTGGACGCCGCCCCGCCGCCGACGCAGCAACATCAGGGTTGTTGCGGTGTCCAGCCTGCGGGAGGCGGCAACTACAGGGTTGTTGCCGCCTCCCTGGCTTGGGTCTGCGTTCAGGCTGTGGTCGCGACCGGCGAAGGGTTGAGCCTGGCGAAGGCTTCCTGTCGGTGATAAGGGAAGTACGGATAGGGTGCGGTGCGGCTGCTGGCAGTGTCGAGCCGGGCTGTCTGTTCCGGCGTGAGTGACCAACCGGCAGCGTCGATGGTCTGCCTCAGCTGTGCCTCGTTGCGGGCGCCGATGATGACGGTGGCTACCGTGGGCCGTTGCAGTAGCCAGTTGACGGCGATCTGCGGCACCGCTCGACCGGTCTCGCGGGACAGTTCGTCGAGGACGTCCATGACGCGGAACAGGTGCTCGTCCTCGACCGGTGGGCCGAAGGCGGCGGTCGCGTGGAGCCGGCTCGTGGCCGGTGGCGGTGTGCCGCGGCGGATCTTGCCGGTGAGTCGTCCCCAGCCGAGCGGGCTCCACACCACGGCTCCGACGCCTTGGTCGAGGCCCAGGGGCAGCAGCTCCCACTCGTAGTCCCGACCGACTAGCGAGTAGTAGACCTGGTGTGCCACGTAGCGGCGGCGATGCTCCCGGTCGGCTGCGGCGAGGGATTTCATGAGCTGCCAGCCGGCGAAGTTGGAGACGCCGAGATAACGGATCTTGCCGTCTCGCACCAGGTCGTCAAGGGTCGCGATGACCTCTTCGACGGGCGTCGCGGCGTCGAAGGCATGTAGCTGAAACAGGTCGATGTGATCGGTCCCGAGTCGGCGCAGCGCCACATCGACCGATCGGATGAGACGAGCCCGTGAGGTTCCCGCGTCGTTCGGCCCGTCACCGGTCGGCAGACCGCTCTTGGTCGAGATCAGGACGGCGTCGCGTCGGCCCTTGATCGCCTGCCCCAGCACCTCCTCGGACGCGCCGTCGGAGTACACGTCCGCAGTGTCGAACATCGTTATCCCGGCCTCGATGCAGATGTCCACGAGGCGTCTCGCCTCTCGGGCGTCCGTGTTGCCCCAGGCGCCGAAAAGCGGGCCGGACCCGCCGAAGGTGCCGGCGCCGAAGCTGAGGGCGGGCACGGTGAGGCCGGATGCCCCGAGTCGTCGGTACTCCACGATGAATCCTTCCGCTAAGGGAACTGGGGTTTCGTTAGCGCGTCGGCTACGCTAGCAGTCAATCGCAGTTAAGGGAACTGGAGACCCGTTATGGCTGTCGGTGCGATCCGGCCCGGAGGACGGACCGCCCGGGTCCGCGCCGCCGTGCTGAAAGCTGCCGGTGACGCACTCGTCGAGCACGGCTTCGATCGTCTTGATCTCGCGGACGTGGCGCGCCGTGCCGAGGTGGGCAAGACAACTGTCTACCGCCGCTGGGGTACGGCCGCCGGCCTGGTCACCGACCTGCTGGCAGACATGGCGGAGCAGTCGCTGCCGAGAGCCGACACCGGAAGCCTGATCGGAGACCTGCGTGCCAATGCCCGGCTCGTGCAGCGAACCCTGGTCGACTCGCGTCAGGGTGCCCTGTTCCGGGCGGTCATCGTCGCCGCGACCTGCGACCTACGCGCCGCCGATGCTCTGCATCGCTTCTACGCCGTCCGGATCGCCGAGTGGGCCCCCTGCGTGGAACAGGCCGTGCGGCGCGGGGAGTTGCCCCCGGACACGGACGCAGCCGAGGTCATCCGTGCCGTCTCGGCACCGCTCTACTACCGCCTGCTCGTCAGCGGAGACCCCATCGACGAGGCCATGGCGGACCGGGCCGCCGAAGCGGCAGCGGCAGCCGCCCACGCCGGCGTTTTCACGCAGACCAGCGGTCCCGACTGACGGCACAGCTCATTCCTTCAGGCCGGCCGTCAGCCGTGCGGGTCCGGCTCGGCGCGCAGGGCGGCCGTGGCCCGCACCGCCTTGACGATCGCCGGGATCGCTCCGATCAGCAGCACCAGCGCCCAGACGATCGCGATGATCGCGAAGACGACGGCGCCCACGGAGTCGACGATGCTCACCAGGATCACCGGCACCAGGTGGTGCAGGAACTCCAGCAGCACCGTGCAGAGCAGGCTGGTCAGGATCAGCAGAACCAGCCCCTTGTTCTGCAGGAACTTCGGTTGAGCCAGGATCAGCAACCCGGCCCAGGCGAGTTTGAGCAGCAGCACCAGCGCGAGTAGCACCGCGGCGTCACCGACCGGGAAGAAGCCCCACAGCGCCAGGTACGCCAGCGTGCCGAACGGCGGCGCCAGGAACAACGACACCATGATCATGAGTTCGATGAACGCGAGCACCAGCGCCAGCAGGGCCACGAGGATCAGAACGATGGAGAAGATCAGGGTGGCGACGCCCTGGATCCGGCCGTGCAGCCGGTCCGGCAGCACCAGACCCAGACAGAACAGCCCGGTAGTCCAGAGCGCCGCCGTGTCGACAAGCGCCAGGTAACCCGTACCACGGCCGGACGGTTCGCTGACCTCTCGTACGTCGCCGACCTCCACCCCGAGGTCGGCGGCGCTGCCGGCCAACTCCGCACCGGCGTCACCGCCGCCCAGCAACAGCCCGGCACCCACCTCCAGGCCGACCGCCAGCACCAGCGCCAGCATCGCCAGCAGCAGGAACGGCTTGCGCAGCGCACCCATGCCGACCTCCTGCCTCAGTCCTGCGCGATGGTGACGAGGCACCCGGGCGGGCAACTCACAAGCACCGTGGTGGCTCGGTCGACGGCGACGCGGGCCACGGCGCCGCTGCCGTCGTCGGCGGGATCCACCTCGTCGGTGACGGTGAAGTCGGCGTCGCCCGGGGCGGTGGCCCTTACGCTGAATGCCTGCGGACCGCGCAGGATCAGGGTGCGCAGCCCGCCCGGGTCGGCGATGCGCAACTCGCAGCGGCCGTTGACCACCAACTGCCCGGTGGCGTCGGCGCAGTCCGCGTCCACCCCGGCCGGATCGACGGCGCTCCGCCCACCTCCGGCTCGCCCCAGCAGGTCGACAAGTGGATGCCGGGCCGCCGGGTCGCCCCGGTCGTCGCTACCCGCGCCCACCGCCACCGCGAACAGCACCACCAGCAGTACGCCCAGCGCCGCCAGCAGCGCCTTCTGCTGCCCGCTCATGTCGGCACTTCGCTTCGCTGCGTGCCGTCATGAGGCATCGCCGCGCTGAGTTGATGATTCGCTCGCTGCCGCTCGCTCATCGCTGGTCCTCCGGTGCGACTTCGGTGAACCGGAGCAGATCGATACCGGCGAAGTAGCGGTTCGTGCTCTGCGTCTTGCCGATCACGACCAGGGTGATCTCGTGCGTTCCGGGGCCGAGCCGCACCCGACCCACCTCGACCCAGTCGGTCACCTGCACCTTCGGCGTGAACCCGAGGAACGGGGCGCCGACCTGCCGGCCATCGATCAAAAAGACCGTGTTGGCGTAGTCGGACGCGGTGGTCAGCACGGCCGAGAACTGCCAGGTCGCCTCGGCGGGCAGCGCCACCGTCACGGTCACCCGGTCGTTGACCGCACGGCCGAGGAAGAACAGCTGAGCATCCTGCGACCAGGTCACCTCGCAGCAGTTCTGCTGCACCTGAACGGTGGCACCGGAACCCGAGGGCGACTCGACCCGAGCCCCGGTCACCAGGGTCTCCGCCTCGACGGTCACCACCTGCGCCTGCGGTGGCGGCTCATCGTCGCGGGCCACCAGGAAGACCACCACCGCCGAGACCACCAGCACCAACGCCGCCGCCGCGGCGATCCAGGGCCAGGGCGTACGCTTCGGCGGCGCGACCGCGCGCACCTCGTAGGTGACCCGGCCGCTGGAGCGGGAACTCTCCTCCGGCGCCGTGTTCGCCGAGTACGCGAACCCGGTCATGTCGTAGCGCCGGGGCGGCGTGCCCGCCGGCACGGACAGTCGGACCAGGAACGACACCGAACCCTGGCCCGGTACCACCCGCTGGGGCTCGGTGACGGTGAACCACGACCGTTGGGTGCCCTCGCCGGGTGCCACGTCGAACACCACGGTGTCCGGTGCGACGCCCGGGTTGGAGACGGTGAAGGTGAGCTCACCGGCGTTGCGGGCGTCCAGGGTGAACTGCTCGGCGGCGGCGGCGACGGTCCATTCGGTGGTCATGACGGCTCCTCGGCGGCGGAAACGGGGGAGACGGGAGCTGACGGGTCGACGGCCGGCGACGGCACGCTGGCCCGGCCGACCGCCCGCTCGGACGGGGTGTCGCCGACCGTGATCTCGGCGGTGACCGCGGCCGGCTTCTCCGCGGCCACGATCCGGTCGACCAGCGCCAACTGATCGACGGCGTCGGCGGGCACCCGGACGACCAGGTGAAACGGCCGTTCGGTCGGCTCGTCGAGGACGAACCCGGTGACCCCGGTGGCCAGCTCCAGAGCGACCCGCAGACCGTCCGGGGTGCCCCGCCAGGCGGCCAGCGCCGCGCCGTGCGCCACCACGTCGCGCAGCCGATTCAGGGGCAACGGCAGGGGGACGTCCCGCCGGGGCGCGCTGACCAGGTGGTCCATCGCCACCCACCGGGCCAGGTACGCCACCATCGGCGCCGGTGCCCGGTACGGCGCGAAAAGCGCGTCCACCTCGGACAGCACCGCCTCGTCTGGGGCGTGCAACGCCTCCATCACGTCCAGCAACGCCCACAGCACGCTGCCCGGCCCGGCCGCCCGCTGGTAGGCCGCGGGCAGCAGCCGCTCAATGGCCGCTCGTCGCATCCTGCCGCACCACCTCGATGTCGTGCTCGCCGGAGCAGAGCAGCCAGGTGTCCGGGACGGTCACCACGTCGGCGGTCGACTGGTTGGCGCTGGCCGACCACTCCACCGCGTCCTCGCTGCGGTGCACGCCGCGTTCCCCGCCGGCCAGCACCAGGCGTTCCGCCGCGCCGGTGGCGGCGACCGCGTCCACCGGCATGAACCGGGTCCGGTCACGCAGCGGCAACCCGCAGTTGACCGACACCGACGTCCACTGCGGCTGCGCGGCGAGCGTGTCCAGCCGGAGCACCCCGCCGCTCTGCGTCGCGGCCAGCGCGAGCGAACCGCTGAAGGCGAGGTCCCGGCAGGTGCCGCCGAGCCAGCCCGCCGACAGCGCCTGCCACTTCACGTCGGACTCGAACAGCCGGGTGCGGAAGCACCCCTGGCCGGGCCTTTTCGGATCGGGCTCGCCGGCCCCACTCCACAGCAGGGTGGCCGGTCCGTCGTACTGCACGGCGAGAACCCGGTTGTCCACGTTGGCCAGGCCCACGTGGCTGAAGCTGCCGGGGCGTCCGGCGTTGTGGGACAGGTACACCCCGAAACCGGCCTGGGCGGCGACCGCCACCCCGGCCGCGCCGCGCTCGGAGACGAACGACCGCACCGCGTAGAAACCCCGATCGGCGTCGGCCGGATCGACCAGGATCTGCAACGGCACCGCGTCCGGCAGCAGGGACACCTCGTACAGGCCGGTGTCGGTGGCGACCAGCAGCGCTCCGGCGCCGTCCCGGTCGATCCAGGCCAGGTCGCCGACCCGCGAGTCCAGGTCGGCCAGCAGCGACCAGGTCTCACCCAGGTCGGTGCTCAGGTGCACCCGGGACCCGCCGCCAGCGCGTACCGTCGCCACCGCGACCGAACCGGCCCGGGGCACGATGCCGGGTCGCACCGGCGCGGGGGCCGGCACCACCCGCTGCACGGTCTCCCCGTCGAAGCGTCCCGCCGGCTCCCAACCGGCGCCCGCGTTTGTGGAGCGGAACAGCACCGCCCCGCTGCCGGCGTACCAGGTGCGGGGCTGGTACTGGTCGGCCGCCAGGGTACGCACCTGGTTGTCCGGCGCCTCGTCGACCTCGAACCGCACCGACTCGACGTAGCGCACGCCCGGCTCGGCGTGCTCCAGCAGGCGATACACGTTTGACGCCCGCAGCGGCTCGCCGAACGCCCAACCGGTCGGGTTGAGTGTGGTCGGCAGCGGAGTCAACGTCTGGTGCAGGCGGTCGTGGATGCGTCGGCGTACCGCGTCGACGTCCTCCTCCCGACGAACCACCACCCGGGCCCGGATCGACACCGCCTTGTACCGCGCCCAGGAGGCCCGGCAGGTGGTCCCCAGCGAACGGCGGCGCTCCAGGTCCGCCTCGACCCGCAACCGGACCTCCTCCACCTCGTGATCGCGCAGCACCGCCACCGGCAGTTGGCCACCGGGCCGCGCCCCGTCCGGCACGTACGGCACCAGCACCACCTCCACCTCACCGGGGCGGGCGAAGCTGTAGACGGCGGCCCGGGTGAAGGCACGGGCGCGGCTCACCCCGCCGGCGGCGGTGGCCAGCACCTCGAAGTCCCGGGCGGTCACCGCGCGCTGCTGGGCGAAGAAGGCGTACGGCCCGCGCAGCAGCACGGACTCCATGGCCTCCAGCTCCCGCCCACCGGCCGCCGGCAGCGGGTTGACCACCTTCACTCCGGGCAGCGGGTCACGCAGGCTGGTCAGGGTGCCGGCGGCCACGTTGCCGGCCGGTCCACCGCCCGCGCGGTACCACAGCCGGACCTGCCGCCCGGCCGGTGGCACCGCCGCGACCGCGCCGTCGCCGAAGGTCAGCGTCCCGCCGTCGGCGGCCCGCAGGTCCAGCGCCGGGGCGAAGGTCACGGTGCCGGAGCACCGGTCCACCAGGTACGCCTTGTCCTGCGGGCTGAGCCCGGCGAAGCTGTCCACCGCCCGCCAGATCTCGAAGGTGCGCCCGTCGTGTTCCCGCGCGGCGGCGCCCAGTTCCACCGACCCGGTCGGAACCTCGACACCGAGCAGCAGGTCCAGCGGTTCGGCGGTACGGGCCAGCGGGGCGCGCCCGGCGCGCAGCACCTGCCCCGGTTGCCCGGTGCCGACACCGAGCAACTCCGCCTCCACCGGCTCGCAGTGGTGCATCCGGACGGTCACCTCACGCTGCCCGGCGGCGAGCAGCGCCGGCTCGCAGGTGACGAAGACCACCGGGCGTGGGTCGGCTCCGCGGGCGGCGGCCACCCGGGTACCGGCGGGGATCCGCAGCGGGGCATCGTCCGGGCCGGTGCGGGTGAACCGGACGTCCGCCCAGGCCGCCGCCGGTGGGTGCCGGGTCACCCCGAGCAGGTTGAGGAAGGAGACGTACGCCTTCTCCGGCAGCTGGTTCAGCCGGTAGATCATCACCTCGGTGAGATGCGCGAACGCCTCCAGCAGCGCGACGCCGGGGTCGTGCGCGGACAGGTCGGTCCATCCTGGACAGGACTGCCGGATCCGCTCCCGGGCCTCGGTGACCAGGTCGAGGAAGGTCCGATCGTCCAGGTGCGGCACGGGCAGCGTCATCGTGCCTCCTCGATGTCGGCGGCGGAACCGGTGATCGGGTCGTCGTCGGCGGGCAGCAGGTCGACCGAGAAGACCAGTTGGCCGGGGGTGAGGCTGGCCCGGATCCGGTAGTCCAGCCGGATCACCAGCCGCCACGGGTCGTCGGGATCCGGTCCGGCGTCGACGTCGAGCACGTCGATCCGGTGTTCCCAGCGTGCGATGGCCGCGCGGACGTAGTGGATGGCCAACCCGGCGGTGGTGTCGTCGTTCGGCGCGAAGACCAGCCGGTGCAGGCGGGAGCCGTACCCCGGTCGCATCAGCCGCTCGCCCGGCGTGGTGGACAGCAGCAGGAACAGCGCTTGGCGTACGGTCTCGTCACCGTCGGTCATCGCCAGGCCGCCGGCTGCCGTCAACCCGAGCCCGCCGCCCTGACCGGGGTCGAAGCCGGCGCCGACGAACCGGATCGCCCTCACCGGTCGGCCCCCACGAAACGCTGCCGGGGATCGCGTACCCGGTAGGTGAACTGGCCGGGTGGACTGCCGTTGGTGAACCCGGACAGGTGCGACAGCACGATCCGCCGGCCGTCCACGCGCACCCAGTCGCTGTAGCCGGCCCGGACCGCCTCGGTGCCGGTGCACGGCTTGACCGTGGCGCCGTAGTTCGGGCACGCGACGATCTCCCGGCCCTTCGGGTCGTCGGCCACCAGCACGGGTACGCCGGCCACCGTGACCCATCCCTGGGACGCCTGGTTGCGGACCCGGCCGTCGTGGCTGCACCTGATCACCGAGTCGCGGTGGATCCAGCGCATCAGCTGCCTCCTTCGTGGTGGGCGCGAGCGAGCATTCGGGCCTGCTCGGCCGCCGTCTGCGGGTCCTCGACGGTCTCGGCGTGCAGGAAGTCGACGCTGCGGGCCCGCACGACCATCGCCCGACCGGGCGCGGACAGCACCAGGTCCGTCGCGGCGTGCAGGGTGGCCAACTGCGGGGTCAGTTCCAGCCAACTGCCGCCGTCGGTGCTCAGGCGCAGGCTTCGCGCCACGTCGTCGACCACCACCTGCTGACCACCGGCGGTACGCAGGGACCAGCGCCGGGCCCGCCCGTCGTCGATCCCGGTGTCGCACGGCTCGACGGTGCCGAACAGTGAGCCGAGCACCACCCCGGAGGCCGGCTCACCACCGGGCAGCGCCACCAGCACGCTGTCCTGCGGATCGGGCAGCGCGACCAGTCCTTTGCCCCGCCCCGCTCCCGGACACAGCACCGCCAGCCAGCCCGCGTCCGCCCCGCCGTACGCGGGCAGTTCGACCCGTACCCGGCCCAGACCGTCCGGGTCGGAGACGTCGGTGACCGTGCCGAGGGTGACCACCGCCGGTGCCGGCGTGCCGGTGCGCGGTGCCGGTGGCGGCAGGGTGGAGAAGCGGCTCAGGTGACCGTTCGCGTCGACGGTGTGCACCACCTCCGTCAACACGTACGTCCCGGCCACCGGCTCGGCCACCCCGGTCAGCCGGATCCGACGGCCGGGCCGCAACGCGGGCGTGCCCTCGGCCGTGCCGTCGGCGGTGACCAGGGCGGCGGCCCGGGTGTCGAGCCGGGCCTGGGCCAACGCGGCGATCTCGTCGTCGCTGCGTCCCGGCTGGTCCAGGGCGGTACGTGTGCCGTCCGCGCCGACATCGGCCGGATCGGGATCCGCCGGGGTGCGTCGCCCGCAGCGGGGGGTGCCGACACTCTGGGCCATCGCCTCGGCGCGCTGCGGATGCCAACCCAGCACCGCGCTCTCCCCGGCGGCGCTGTCGGCGTTCACCGACAACCGGAGGCCGTGCACGTCGCGGCCCAGTTCCAGGGGGATCGCCTCGCCGTAGCCGTCCAGGGTGACCAGTCGCAGCACGTCACCGTCGACAGTCAGGTGCAGCCCGGCCCGTGCGGCGACCTCGACCAGCAGGTCCAGGTCGCTGGGCCGGTGGTGCGGAAGCCGGTCCAGGTGCGGGCCGTCGACCTCCGCCTCGACACGCAACCCGAGGTCGGCGCAGAGTTCCGTGGCCAACCCGGCGGCGCTCACCGACTCGAAGACCCGGATCCGTTGCCGCTTGCGCAACCGGTGCAGCGGGTCGTACCCGCGCACCCGCAGGATGGCCGTACCGTCGGCGGCGTACTCGATCTCGACGGCGGTGACCTCCCCGGTGAACAGTGCCTCCGGACGCCCGTCGAGGTGCACGTCCAGGCTCGCGCCGATCTGCACCGGTCCGGTCAGCGCGGCGCTGCCAGGGGCGGTGTGCAGCGTCACCTCGCACTGGGTGGGCCGGTTCAGGCGGGCGGCCACCCGCACCGAGGCGACCCGGCCGGTCACCGCCTCGGGCAGCGATCTACCGCCGAGCAGCACGGTCAGCGCCCGGGGCGCGGCGGCGGTCACGACCCGGCCCCGGAGGAGTCGGTGGACGTCGCGCCCGCCGGTGCGGTGCCCGGCAGCGGCGGTACGGCGAGCGCGGTGCCGGCGGGCACGGCCAGCGGGTCGGTGATCCGGTTGTGCTCGGCCAACAGCCGCCAGCGCAGGGGCGAGCCCAGCGCGTCGTGGGCGAGCAGATCGAAGCGTACGCCCGAGGTGTCGGCGGTGGCGGTGCCGTCACCGGCGGCCACCACGGCCGTGCCCGGGGCGGCGGTGGGGGTCTGCGCGGCGGACAACTCCTCGGCGAAGCCCTCCTCGGCGTGCCGGGCGTCCTCCGCCACCCGGACCAGTTTGAGCCGCAGCCAGGAGCGGCGTGGGGAGCCGGTGGCGGTGAACGCGTCGAAGCGTTCCGCCACCGCGACGATCACACCGGGCACGTTCCAGGTCTTGCCCCAGACCATCCGTACCAGCGGTGGTCGCAGCCAGCCGTGTTCCACCGCCGAGTTCTCGGCCAGCATCCAGAGTGGTCGGGTGAGCGTCCGGACGTCGGTGGGACGGACCTGCCCCTCGGCGAAGTCGATGTCGAAGAGCAGATCCAACACGAGTTCGGTGCGGCCACCGCCGGTGAAGAGCAGCGGGTCGTCGGCCAGCCCGGCGCCGGTGAGCTGACCGTCGGCGCCACCTCGCTGACGCACCCCGGCGAGGCGGGTCACCTGCACGGTCTCCGGATTGAGCAGACAGTCGATCCGCTCGCCGGTGTCGATGAGGAAGGCCACCCGCTGCATCAGCCACCCGCCTGTTCACCGTCGAGCCGCCGCGTCCGGTGCTCGTCGCCGTCGGCCGGTCCGGGAACCGACCACAGTGCCCGGTCGTCGGGGAGCGCCGGCCACGGGTCGGGCCGCGTACGCCCACCGCGCGACGACTCCAGCTCCGGCCAGCGGACGTCCGCGCCCACGGACCAGCGTCCATCGCCGATCGGCAGCCCACTGCCGGGCCACCGCCCGTCGCCGGTGGGCGGCCCGTGGGGTACCCAGCGCCCGTCGCCTGGCCCGATCGGGCGTCCCGCCCAGCCGTCCCCGTCCGGCAGGCGAGGGTCGGCCGTCCGCTGGCGCCCGGTCACCAACCGGAGCGCCGCCCGGTGCCCCGGGGTGGCCGCTGCCGGGCGCGGCTCGGAGTTACCCGGCGGCCCCGCCGCCCCCGGCCCGGCCACGTCGGAGAGCCGGCCTGCGGAGCCGGTGGGCCGTCCCGCCGCGTCGACCGGCGGGCAGGCGGCTGCGCCGGTGGGCGGGCTCGCCGGGCCGGTGTATGGGCTCGTGGGATCGGTGTGCCGGGTGGTCGGGGCGGGTGGCAGCGGCTCTGCCGTGGCCGGGGCTGCTGCGGGCCGTTCCGCGTCGGTGCGAAACCCGGCCCGGGTCGTGCCCCGGACCGGCTCGGCCGGCCGGGGACCTTGCGTCGACGCTGGAGCCCGGTCGTGGGCATCCGTCGTGGCTGCTGCCGCCGCCCCGGCTGCCCGGACCGCCCCTCGGGTCGATCGCCGGCGGACAATGCTCGACCCGCTCGACCCGCTCGACCCAACCGGTCCGCCTGGTCCGCCGGGCCCGGCGGACCCGTGCTGCGCGGCAGTCGCCGGAACGGGCCGGGACATTCCACTGCGGTCCCTTTGCTCTGCTTCAATCGGCGCACCGGTCGATGCCCGGATACCGGACGTCACGTGGTGCGTGGGGTGAAGCAGAGCAAAGGACGTGGGGGAGTGGGTGGCCGGTGCCGGCCCGGACGTCGGGGAGTGCTCCGTGGGGGCGTCGGCGGTCGGGTCCGGACCGGTCGCCGCGCCGGGGCGCTCGGCGTGCCGACCGGCTCCTTCGACCGTCGTCGCGGGTCGACGCCCCGGACCGTCCAAACCACCCTCGCCCGCCGGATCGGCGAAACATTCCTCCGACCGGCCGTCGCCGTCCGATTCGCGGAAGCCCGGCCCATGGTGGTACGTGCCGGCCGGCGGCGGGTCGAGGGCCAGGTCCCGGAGCAGGCCGGGGGCGTGGGCGGTGACCACCCGCAGCCAGTGCTCGGGTGGCTGCCCCGGTCGCCGGGGCCGACCGTGGGGCTCGGCGAGGGTGGCCGCGACGGCACGATCGATGGTGTCCGGTTCCCCGCCCGACCTCGCGGGCGGGCCGGCCGGCGGCCCCGGGGCGGGGGAGTCGACCGCACCGGCGAGCCGGTGCACGGCAGCCGCCGCGGACCGGAGACGATCGGCCAGCCAGCTACGCGGGCGTCGGCGCGGCACCACCGGCCTCCAGTTCCAGGCTCTCGTAGCGCAGCGTCAGCGCCGCGATGGCGATCTCCTGACCGAGCGTGTTCAGGTGGGCGCCGCGCCAGTTGGTCGGCCAGGCGTTGATCAGGTTCCAGCGCAGCACCTCCGCTGTGCCGGCGGCGTCGAGCAGCACCACCGAGACGTTGCGGCGGCTGACCGTGCCCCGGGCGACAGCGTGCACCCAGTCCCACAGCTCCCGCGACGCGGTGAGGCCGAAGTGCAGGGTGACCGGCCCGTACTCGACCTGGCCCGGGACCATCCGGATCCGGTCGTTGCCCTGCTCCCGGTACGGCACCGCCGGGATGTTCACCTCCAGCCCGCTGACCTCGGTGAAGTGGCCGTTGGTCACCCCGTTGACCAGCAGCTTGAAGTTGTAGGCCCGGTACGGGTCGACCGGGGTGCCCGGCTGCGGCGTGGCCGTGGTCGGCATGTCAGCCTCCAATCGTCTCGGTCTCGGTGCCACCGGCCCACTGGCTCAGCTTGAACACCACGAACTCGGCGGGCTTGACCACGGCGATGCCGATGTGGGCGACCACCATGCCGGCGTCGCGGACGTCGGCCGGGTTGGTCTCCTCGTCGCACTTGACGAAGAACGCCTCCTCGGGTGTGCGTCCCAGCAGCGCCCCGTCACGCCACACCCGGGTGAGAAAGGCACCGATGTCCCGCCGGATGGACCGCCACAGCGTGTAGTCGTTCGGCTCGAACACCATCCACCGGGTGCCGTTGGCGATGGCCTGCTCGATGGCGATGGAGAGCCGCCGGACGTTGAGGTACCGCCACTCGCTGGCCTCGGCGGCGAGGGTGCGGGCACCCCAGACCCGGATGCCTTCGCCGGGGAAGTACCGGATGACGTTCACGCCCCGGGGGTTGAGCACGTCGTGTTCGGCCCGGGTGACCAGGTGGCCCAGGTCGACCGCGCCGCGTACCGGCTCGTTGGCGGGTGCCTTGTGCACTCCGCGCAGGGCGTCGGTACGGGCCCAGATGCCCGCGACGTGCCCGCTCGGCGGGGTGAGCACCAGCTCGCCGCTGAGCGGGTCGCGGACCCGCAGCCACGGGTAGTAGAGGGCACCGAAGTCGGACTGTCGGGGGCGGTGCGCCACCGGAGCACTCCCGCTGCCTCCGCCGCCGGATCCGGCGGGGGTGTCCGGCTCGCTGGTGTCGCTCGGCTTCGCCGGGCGGCCCGAACCGGGCGTGGCGACCCGGGTGAGGGTGGAGATGTCGTCGATGTCGGGCACCGGGTCGCAGATGGCGACCATGGTGCGGGTGCGCTCGGCCATGCTCAGCAGCGCCTCGTGGGAGACCGGGTCGTGGAAGCCGGGCGCGGCCAGGATGGAGATCTCGTCGACCGCTTCCAGCAGGTCAAGCCCGGCGCGCTTGCGGCCGGTGCCGGAGACGGCACCGCCTTCGCCGACGTTCACCACCCAGCAGCGGGTGCCGCCGTTGTCCAGGAAGCCGAAGACGGCCCGGGCCAGCGGCGTGCTCTCCAACTCGTCACCGTCGGCGTACAGGCGGAGGAAGTCGGTCCAGTTGTTCACCGCGAGGGCCGCACCGAGATGGGCGGTACGGTCCGGCGCGACCCCGACGAAGGCCGCCGTGCTGGTGCCGACCGGTCCGATCGGCCGGGCACCGCTGGGCACCTCCTCGACGTAGATGCCGGGCGAGAAGTAGGTGGGCATCGGTCCTCCCGTGCAGGTCGGGTCGGCGGATCAGGGAGTCGGCGGCGGGCAGACGATGACGATGTCGGGTTCGGTCGGATCGACCTCGGCGGTGAGCACCTGTCCCCGGCCGGTGAGCCGGAGCCGGACCGGTGCCGGCCGGTCCGGGTCGTGGGGCACGCCGACGACCCGGAAGCGGCCCGTCGGGTCGGTCCGTGTCGCGTACGGCTGACCGACGACCTCGACCCGCATCGCCGCGAGGGGCTGTTCGGCGGGGCCGACGACGCGCCCGTCGAAGGAGAGCATCTCCAGCTGTCGCAGTCGCAGCGGTCGCAGGACCGGTGCGGCCGGCCGGGTCGGATGGGTGACCTGCACCAGCACGTCGATGAGCAAGGCCGGTCGGGGCGGCGCACCGAAGGCCGCCCACAGGGCCGGGTCGCCGGCCTCCAGGACCAGCGTGCGGCCGTCTGTTCCGGTGGCCGCGACGAGCGCCCGGTCCAGCGCGGTGAGCGCCTCCGGGCCACCGGCGGCCAGCAGGTAGCGCACCGTGAACCGGTACGGCTCGGGGCCGCTGCCGCTGCCCCGGGTCTGCCGGGCCGGCCGGACGTCAAGCGGCCACAGGGTCAACCGGCTCGGATCGGCCTCGGGTCCGGGCGGGCCGACCGGGACGGTGTCTCCCACCGCCCCGGCCAGCCACGCCACCAACTCGGTGGTGGCCGCACAGATCGGACCGTCGGTCATCGCGGCGGCGTCCCCTGGATCCGGTACGCGATGGCCTCGTTCCACACGTGCGGGTAGACGCCGATCTCGAAGTACCGGGTGAAGCGGTTGATCGGTGCGCCGGTGTGGTCGTGGTACAGCAGCCAGATCGGCGCGATGGTGAACAGCACGTAGTTGGCCACGACCAGCGGGATGTACAGCGGGCCGAGCAGTCGGGCCTGGAAGATGTGCACGTCCTCGTGTCGCTGGATGCCGGGGCCGGAGCCGGCGCAGACCGTGCCGAGCGTGGTGGCGTAGCGGGGGGAGACCCCCTCGACCACGTTCACCCGGCAGCTGTGCCGGGAGGTGGCCCGGTCCAGCGAGTGGCCGAACACCAGGTGCAGGGCCAGGTAGATCGCACCGACGAGGGTGTTCAGCAGGCTCCAGGTGTGATCGACGACGAAGAGGAGGACACCGCGCGGGCTGACCGCGTAGACCTCGGCTGCGGCGACCGCCCAGCCGAAGACCGCGCCGACGAGCAGGCCGATGACCGCCCCGATGAGCAGCCCGAGGCTGCCCCCGACGAGTTGGCCGAGCACGGCGCCCGCGGCGACGTGAGCGGCGGCGCTGAAGATTCCGAAGACCATGGCCGGCTCCGCTCAGGCCCACGAGCGGATGAACCGGGGCTCATTGCCCTGGGCCAGCTGGGTCGGCGTCGCCTGCCGGTTGCCCGGGGGCAACTGGTTGACGCCCAGCGCGGCGGAGAAGATGACCAGCCCGTTGAAGAACGCAATGATCCACTTCTCGGCGCCGGCCTCGGTGGCGAAGGCCGCGGTGAGGTACGACAGCGCGAGGGCGATGCCCAGCGCGATCCACTTGCGGGCCTTGTCGGCGCTCGGGCCGATGAGTCCGCCGATGACGTTTGTGGTGAGCAGCGTCGCGGCACTGGCTCCGGTGAGGCTGCCCAGGGCCGCCCAGGTGAAGAGATCGTTCATCGCCGATCCCCCTTCGGTGTTGCGTACTGCGGGGTGGGGTGTGGGTTCGCTGCCGTCCTCGGTGGGCGGCGGCAGGCCGGCCGTCAGCCGGCGTCCGGCGGGCCGGGATTCGTGACGGCCGGCGTCACCGGGGTGGCTCCGCCGACCTGGGGTGTGGCGCTCTGAGGCGGCGAACCGCCGGTGCGGGAACGGCGGAGCAGGAACGCGACAAGCACCGCGACGAGCAGCAGTACCACGGTGCCGACGACGATCAGCAGCCAGGGAAACCTGCCGCCGGAGTCCGCGCCGGCCGCCGGAGACGGGCGCGGCGGCGCCTCGGCGACGGCGCGCAGCTCGACGGGCTTCGGCTCGTTGCGATTGACCCGCCAGGTGACCGTCCGGTCGTTGACCTGACCGCCGGTGCTGGCGTCCAGGACGCGGCCGGGAAAGGTCACCGCGATCTCGAACGACATCAACAACATGAATCGCTCTTGATTCTTGGGGTCCTGCTCGGCCACTTTTCCGCCGTACTTCTTCGGGTCCAGCGGAAGGGTGAACACGTACCGGTCGTCGGTACGGACGATGCTCAGACTTTCGCTGTCGAATTCGGCAAGCGGCACGTTCCGATAGTTGATCAGAGATCCGAAGTGGGTGGCGTCCTCGTATCGGGTCTCCGGCCCGGTGGGTAGCGCCGGGATGTTCTGTCGCAACTCGGCGAAGCCCGCCTCGACCGGCCTGTTGTTCAAGGTCAGGACGTTACGCTCGGCCGTGAGCAGAAGTTGACCGCTGACCGTGTCATCCGGGTTGACGGTCAGCCCGGCATTGAGTTGCATGCAGCCGGAAAGGGCTGCCACCAGTACGAGGCACGCCGCGCCGCGGAGTGTGCTGAAGCGCCCGAGCCTCGTATTCATGGGCTCAGTGTGTGCTCTCGCCGTCCGAGTCATCAGTCAGCGATCAGTCACATGCCAGTCGCCGATCTTACCGGCACCCCGTCACATTCGGCCGAGGTCGCGAACCGGGAAAATCGATATTCTGAAAGGTTGACCGCAATTTCTTGATCGGATTGCGTCGGGTCTGGCGTCAGTCCGGCCTCGGCGGATACCAGTCGGCGTGCTTCGCCATGCCCCGCAGCGCCGTCCGGCTCGGTGTGAGACGCAGCATCGCGTTGCGTACCGCGATGGCCGCCGGGTGTCGCAGTTCCTGTCCGAACCGGGCGGTGCGGGCGGCCGCGCGGGCGATGGCCTGGCTGCGGGGTCGGCGCAGCCGGTCGTACGCGCGCAGCGCCACCGGAACGTCGGCCTCCGGACCGGCGAGCGCGCCAAGCGTGACCGCGTCCTCGATCGCCTGGCAGGCGCCCTGCCCCAGATGCGGGGTCATGGCGTGGGCGGCGTCACCGAGCAGGGCCACCCGGCCGCGCACGTAGCGGGGGAGCGGCGTGGCCAGGTGGTACAGGTCGTTGCGCAGCACGTCGTCGGGTCGGGTGGCGGCGAGCAGCGCCGGTACCGGGTCGTGCCAGCGGCCGAAGCGTTCGCGTACCTCGGCCAGCTCGTCGACGGCCTGCCGGCCGGGCGGGGCGGTGATCGCGGCGTACCAGTAGACCTGCCCGTCGCCGAGCGGGACGGTGCCGAACTCGCTGCCCGGTCCCCAGCTGACCGCCGCGGGGACCGGTCCGTCGAAGGCGATCGCCGCCCGCCAGGCGGTGGAGCCGGAGTACGCCGGTGGCGGAGTGTCCGGCCAGAGCCGGGTACGCAACGTGCTGCGCAGCCCGTCGGCGCCGACCACCAGGTCGGCGGAGATCTCAGCCGGCTCACCGTCGCGCCGGTAGCGCACAGTGCCGCTGGCCGGGTCGGCGTCCCGCACCGCGCAGCCGGTCCACAGCGCGTCGGCCGGCAGCGCCTCGCGCAGCGCCCGGTGCAGCGCGCCCCGGTGCACGCCGAGCGCGGTGGTGCCGAGCACGCGCTCCAGTTCGGCCGCGTCCACCCGGGACAGCCAGTGCCCGTCCCAGGTGCGCAGCCCGCCGGTGGCGCCGTCACGCCCCAGCCGGCGTACCTCGGTGCCGAGGCCGAGGGCGTCCAGCCCGCGTACCGCGTTCGCCATCAGCGTGATTCCCGCGCCGACCTCACGCGGCTCGGGGGCCTGCTCCAGCACGGTGACCCGCCAGCCCCGTCGGTGCAGGGCGAGGGCGGCGGCCAGCCCGCCGATGCCCGCCCCGGCCACGACCGCATGCCGCTCCGCCACGGCGACTCCCTTCTACGCCTGTAGAAGCCGGAAGGAGACCGGCTGACCCTTCAGGCGCTGCCGCGGACGACCAATGCCGAGGGGAAGACGGTCGTCTCCGGCGCCTCGCGATGCTCCAGCACCATGGTCGCGGCCGCGGTGATGATCTGCCGTACCGGGTGACTGGCCGTGGTCAGCGCCACCGTCGCGGCCAGCGGAATGTCGTCGAATCCGGTCACCGCGACGTCCTCGGGCACCCGGATGCCGTCGGCCCGGAGCCGTCCGATCACCCCGAGCGCCGTCGCGTCGCTGATCCCGACGATCGCGTCGGTGTCCGGCCAGCGTCGCAGCACCTCCCGAGCGGCGGCGTAACCTCGGGCCGCACTGAAGTCGCCGACCACCTCCCGGGCCGGCAGGCCGGCGTCGTGCAGCAGCCTGCGGTACGCCCCCACAGAGCGGTTGGCGCAGGCCAGCCAGCGGGGACCGGTGACCATGGCGATCCGTCGCCGTCCGGCGTCGTACAGGTGGCGGACGATTGCCGCGGTGCCCCCGCCGTTGTCGATGTCCACCGACGGCACCGTGGCCGAACCGATCCCGATCGACACGGCCCGGCCGCGCAGCCGGCGCGGCACCAGGTCCAGCAGCGCCGGGGTCGTGTTGAGCAGGACCAGGCCGGCCACGCCCCGGTCCTCGGTCAACTGGGTCAGCCGCTCCGGCGCTCCCAACGGCACCCACTGCACCGCCACGCCCAGACCGTGCGGCGTGCAGGCCCGGGCCACCGCGGCGACCGCCTGGTCGACGTAGGGGTCGTCGAGGACAGCCGGGCCGGTGCCCGCCACCGCGATCAGCAGCCGTACGCCGGAACCGTGCACCAGGGCCCGGGCCGCCGGATTCGGCACGTAGCCGAGCAGGTTCACGGCGGTGCGTACCCGCTCGCGGGCGGTAGGTGACGCGAAACCGTTGCCGGCGAGGACCCGGGACGCCGTGGAACGGGACACCCCGGCGGCCCGGGCCACGTCGTCGAGGGTGGCCGGGCGGCGCGCTGCCGTCGTCATGAACTTCTCCCCGTTGTTGCTCCCGCCCGCCTGGGCGCCCATCAGCATCATGCCGTGCCCGACGGCCGCTGGTAAGGACCGGAGGTGGATTGTGGTGGTAGCGCTCCCAGGTGTGTGATCGTCGTACTGCCCGAGGAGAGGACCGGATGGACCCCGTCGTCACCACCCCTGTCACCCCGCCGACCAGCGCTGGCCCGTCCCGTGCCGTGCTGGCCGCCCGGAACGGTGTGGCGGTCGTGTTTGCGCTCAACGGACTGGCCGTCGCCACCTGGTTCGCCCGGGTGCCGGCGATCCGCGACGGACTCGGCCTCACCCCGGGTCGGCTCGGCCTGCTGCTGCTCGCCATGTCGCTCGGTGCGATCCTCGCCATGCCCACCGCCGGTCTGGTCACCCAGCGTCTCGGTGCCGCCCGGGCGGTGGCGGCGTCCACCCTGCTCGTCGCGCTCGGGCTGACCATCGCCGGGATCTCGGCCGGCGTGGCCGGATGGCTGCCCGGGGTGGCGGTGGGCCTGTTCGCCCTCGGGTACGGCTCGGGCAGTTGCGACGTCGCGATGAACATCGAGGGCGCGGCGGTCGAACGGCGACTCGGCTGGACGGTGATGCCGCGCTTCCACGCCGCCTGGAGCCTCGGCTCGGTGGCCGGCGCGGGCGTCGGCGCGGGGGCCGCCCGCCTGGGCGTCCCGGTCGCCGTGCACCTCGGTGTGCTGGCCGCGGTGGTGTTCGGCGGCACGCTGCTCGGGGCGCGCGCGTTCCTGCCGGCCGAACCGGCGGCGGACGGCACCCCGACCGGGCGTCGCAGTCGACTGCTGGCCGCCTGGCGGGAGCCGCGCACCCTGCTCATCGGCCTGCTGGTGCTGGCGGCGGCGTTCGCCGAGGGCAGCGCCAACGACTGGCTCGCGGTCGCCTTCATCGACGGCTACGGCTTCAGTGAGGCGGCCGGCGCGGCGGTCTTCGGCGTCTTTGTGGTCGGTATGACGCTGGGCCGCACCGCCGGGACGGTGGCGCTGGACCGCTGGGGACGGGGGCCGGTGCTGACCACCACGATCCTGCTCGCCGTCGTCGGCGCCGGCCTGGCGGTGCTCGCCGGGTCCGGTCCGGTCGCGGTGGTCGGCGTCGCGCTGTGGGGGATCGGTGCCTCGCTCGGTTTCCCGGTGGGAATGAGCGCCGCCGCCGACGAGGAGGAGCACGCGCACGTACGGGTCAGCGTGGTCGCGGTGATCGGTTACACGGCGTTCCTGGCTGGGCCGCCGTTGCTGGGTCTGCTCGGTGACCAGGTCGGCACGTTGCGGGCGTTGCTGGTCGTACCGCTGCTCCTGCTGCCGACCCTCCTGCTGGTCCCGGCGGCTCGCCCGCCCGTCGCCGGCGGCACGGGGGCGCCGGCGCGGGCGGGCTCGGCGCAACCCGACGCGTAGCGGGCCGGTGGCGGTGCCGCCGTCGGTTGGCTACCGACGGGGGATTCTCATCCGGCTCACAGGGATCTGCCAGGTGACGGTGCTGCACTGGGAGTCACGCCGAGGAGAGGAGCCGGGCATGGGCTGGTTCAGCCGGCGGTCACGAGCCGCGCAGGGCACCCCGACGAAACTCGACCGCGAGGGCACCCCCGAGGACCTCGCCGCGCTTGAGCGCTTCGCCACCAGCCGGCAGGGGGTGGAGTTCTACCTGGAGCCGGAGACAACCGCCACCGACACCACAGTGATGGCCATCGCCCACGACGGCGAGTGGATCCGCCGCCGCACCGGCACGCCGCGCGCCGCTGGCGCTCTGGCCCGCAAACACGCCATCCCGCTCTACGAGGCCGCCAAGGTCGGGTACCCGGATCGGATGCGCGCCTGGAACCGGGCCCATCCGGAGCGTCGCGCCCGCTGAGCCGACCGTGCTGCCGACTCAGCCGGTGATCGCCGCCCGGGCCTCGTCGAGGGTCAACGGCGGGCTGTGGCTGGAGACGTACCAGCCGATGTCGTCGTCGAGCAGCCGTCCGACCAGCGCGAGGTCCGGTTCGTCCGCCGGTGTCCGCAGGTGCGCCGGCGGTGGATACCAGCTGTCCCCGAGCAGCATGACCCCCGAGTCGGGTACCACCACGACGGTGGAGTCCGGGGCGTGCCGGCCGCCGACGTGGCGCGCCAGCACGCCGGTGGGCAACTCCACCTCGTCGGTGAAGACGCGGCTGGGCGGTAGCACCCGCAACTCGTCCCAGGAGTCGACGGCCAGCGCGCGAGCCCGGTAGCTCGGCCCGAGCCGCCGGTTGCGGAGCACCTCCTCGCGGAGGTACCGGACGCTCCACGGCCGGGTCGCCTCCGCGCGTAGCAACTCCGCGCCGCTGACATGTCCGATGATCTCCACGTCCGGCCAGGCGCAGGCGCCCCAGACGTGGTCCCAGTGGTGGTGGGTGTAGACCAGCCAGCGGGGTGCCTCTAGACCGGCGGCGCGCAACGCGACCTGGATCTCACGAGCGTGCGACGGGCTCTGTCCCGCGTCCACAAGTACGCTGCCCCGCTCGTCGCTGATCACCGCGACGCCCGCCTGCACGAACTCCGGGTCGGATTCACCCGCACACAGCCAGACCCGCCCCGCAAGATGCTCGAACGCCACCACCACCGCACCCTAACCCCCACTCCCCGCCCCCGGCGATCATGCAGTTGTGGCAGTGGACGAGTGGGGCGAATGCGGAGCAAGCAACGCCCACAACTGCATGATCGCGAAAGGCGAGGTCAGTGGAGCGCGACGACGGCGGCGTCGGCGGCGCCGCGCCAGAGGGTGCCGACCTCGGTGAATCCGGCGTCTTTGAGGGCGGTGAGGTGCCAGGAGGCCGGGGGCATCCATTCCGGGCTGTGTCCGGACGGGTAGATGGCGTGGCGTTGCTGCACGAGCGGAGCCAGCGTCGGGTCCTGCTCGGCCTGCTGCCACCACTGCGACCACGACAGCACGGCACCGGCGGCGTACCGGGCCGCCCGGTGCTCCTCGCCCCGGGCGAGCAGCCGCTTGGTCAACTCGGGTAGGTCGCCGTCGGGCATGTGGTCGGCGTTGACGAACAGACCGCCCGGCCGGAGCAGGTCGCGGATCTCCGTGTAGAGGATGCGCAACCGGTCGGCGGGCAACCAGTGCAGCGCGGTGGCGGTGAGCACGGCGTCGTAGCGTCGGTGCGGCAGCGCCGTGGTCCAGTCCGGCCGGCCCAGATCGGCAGTGACGATTGTGGCCTGCTCGCCGAGGGAGGCGGTGGCGAGGGCGAGCAGTGCCGGGTCGAGGTCGACCAGGGTGATCTCGGCGTCGGGGAAACGTCGCAGGGCCCGCAGGGAGATGGTGCCGGTGCCGCCGGCCAGGTCGAGCAGCCGGGGCGGGGTGGCCTCGCGGATGGCGTCGACCGCGTCGAGCATGACGGTGAACCGCTGCTCGCGGTCCGGCATGTACGCCTCCTGCTGGCGGTCCCAACTTTCCTGCCAGGCGGCGACATTGCTGATGTAAGGACTCATGGCGAGCACGCTAGTTACTAGACGGCTCGCCTGTCCAGGCTTGTTGCCAATCTTTTGCAACTACGGGAGGATGGCATGGCGATGATCGGATCGGGCCGGACCGGGATGACCTGGTCCGGCCCGATCGTGTCTCCGCGAGCACCTGCGCCCGCCCGTGGCCAGCCTCCCCGAACGCCCGCCCGCCGGCGGTGCCATGATGTCCCGTGGCGAGGGCGAGCTGCCCGGCCGGAACGGACTGGAAGCAAGGTGGACCCTCAGCGCACCGCCGCGCACGAGATGTTCGACGCCGACGTGGCCTCGAACCGGCTCGGCATCGAGCTGCTCAGCGCCGCCGACGGCAGCGCGGTGGCCCGGATGCGGATCACCGACGGCATGGTCAACGGACACCACATCGCGCACGGCGGTTACGTGTTCCTACTGGCCGACACCGCGTTCGCCCTGGCCTGCAACAGCCATGGTCCGGCCACCGTCGCCGCCGGAGCCGACATCACCTTCATCCGCCCGGCCCGCCAGGGGGACGTGCTTGTCGCTCGGGCCAACGAGCGCACCCGGTACGGCCGCAGCGGCATCTACGACGTCACCGTGAGCCGGGAGGGTGGGGAGGTGGTCGCGGAGTTCCGTGGCCAGAGCCGGACCCTGCGCGCGGCAGCTCCCCCTGACGCTGGCGGATCGGATCCGGGGGAGCGGGACCGGGCACCGACGGCCGGCCAGGGACGCTGACCCCGGATCCGGCACCGCTGCTCCAGCCGACGCGGATCCACGCTCCGCCCGGGACGGATCCCGTGCGCGCCGCTCCGTGGTGGTCCCGGGCGTCGGGCACGATGTCCCGATGGGACACGTCGTGCTCTTCCACTCCGTGTACGGGCTGCGGCCGGCGGTGCTGGCGGCCGCCGACCGGCTGCGCGCCGCCGGCCATCAGGTGCACGCGCCCGACCTGTACGGCGTGCCCGCCGTCGACTCCGTGGCGGCGGGCTTCGCCCTGCTGGAGCGGATCGGCCAGCAGACAGTTCTGGACCGGGCCCGCGCGGCGCTCGACGGGCTGCCGCCCGACACCGTGCTCGCCGGGTTCTCGATGGGTGCCGGGGTGGCCGGCGCGCTGCTGGCCGAACGACCCGACACCGCCGGCCTGCTGCTGTTGCACGGCACCGGAGGATCCCCGGCGGCGGTCCGTCCCGGCCTCCGGGTGCACCTGCACCTGGCCGACCCGGACGCCTACGACCCGCCCGACGAGGTCGACCAGTGGCAGCGGGAGATGGTCGCGGCCGGAGCGGATCTCGTGGTGCACCGCTATCCCGGGGCGGGGCATCTCTTCACCGACCCGACCGTGGTCGACCACGACCCGGTCGCTGCCGAGCTGACCTGGGATCGGGTGCTGGCCTTCCTTCAGCACCGCTGACCGGGCCGTCGACCGGGGGGCGGCGGCGCAGGTCCGCTCCACCATCCGGCTCGCGATCGTGGCGGCCGCCGAGGTGACCTGGTCGATCCGCCGGGCGAGCACGGCGCGCACCGCTCGGGGCAGCCGGGCGTCGGTGACCTGCCGCAGGACCGGATCGGCGACGTCGTAACCGCCGGCCGGCCGGTGCACCAGCAGGCCGTCGCGGGTCAGGGTGGCCAGCTCCGCCGCCGCCCGGGTCCGCGGCCAGTCGAGAACCTCGGCCAGCTCCGCCCCGGTGCGGCCCGGCGCGAGCGCGGCGGCCGTCAGGACCGCACGCGCATCGGCGTCGAGACGATCCAGCCGGGCCTCCACGACCCGACGGACACCCTCCGGTACGGGCAGGCTTCCGCTGTCGCCCCCGGTGACCGTACGGACGTAGGCCACCGCCCGCCCAGGACTGCCACCGGTCACGGGGATCAACCGGGCCGCCATCCAGGCAGGTCGGCCGGCCCGACGCAGCAGTCGGCGCAACAGCCGGCCGGTGGTGATGGTGTCGAGCGGGGAGAGGAGCACCCTGACCACCCCTGGACCGGAAGCGTCCAGCTCCAGCTCCTGAGTGCCGGTCGCCACCAGCACCAGCGGGAGGTCACGCTTGTCGGCCAGCTCCACGAGCACGGCCAGCTGGTGGCGCAGCGCTGGTGCGGCACGGTCGAGATCGTCGACGGCGACCACGACCGGTTGCCGCCGCGCCAGGCTCAACAGCACCTCCCGCCAGTACGCCACCATCCCGGTCTGCGCGACCGTCACCCCGAGCAGATCCTCCACTGTGTTCAGGGCGGGTGTCAGCAGTTCGGCCGGCACCAGATCCGTCAGGGCGGCGGCGAGCCGGCGGCGTACCGTCTCGGGGTCGTCGCCGGTGCCCGCCTGGGCCAGACCGCGGACCAGGTCCGCGACGGGATCCAGCGGTCCCTCCGGGTAGGGCGGGCAGGTCGTCGAGCACCAACGCACCGGGACGCCGCCCAGCGTGCGGGTGCTCCGCACCAGTTCGCGCAGGAGGCGGCTGCGCCCGCTGCCGGGCGGACCGAGCAGCAGCACCCGGCGGTCACCGCGCCCGCGCACCGCCTCGGCGAGCTGCTCCCGGGCGACGGCCAACTCCCGTCGCCGCCCGAACAGCGGGATGTCGTGCCGTGGCGGTCGGGGACGCTCGGTGCCGATGGCGTGCCAGACGTCTACCGGCAGGGCCTTGCCGGTAACGGTCACCGCCGGGACCGGGCGCTGTGCGATCAGCCCGACGACGGCCCGATGCGTGGCCGGGCAGAGCGCCACCCCGCCGGGTGGGGCGTGCTCCTGCAACCGGGCGGCGAGAGTGATGACCGCGCCGCTGGCCACGCCGTGCCCGCCGTCGTGGTCGACGGCCAGGTCGACCACAGCCTCACCGGTGGCGACGCCGACCCGGACCCGCAGGCCCGGAGCCGAGGCCAACGGTCGGCCGTCCAGCGCCCGCTGGATCTCCAGCCCGGCCCGCACCGCCCGGTACGCGTCCCACCCGTCGGCACGGCGCGCGCCGAACAGAGCCATCACGGCGTCGCCGACGTACTTCTCCACCGCGCCGTTCCACCGCCGCAGCACCCGGGCGACGGTGCCGAAGTAGGCCCGTTGCAGGGCGCGGACGTCCTCCGGGTCGAGCCGGTCGACCAACCGGGTCGAACCGACGATGTCCACGAAGAGGACCGTGATGGTCCGCCGCTCCTCCGTCACGGGCCAAGGCACCCGCTCGACGGCTAGCTGACCAGCGACAACAGAACTGGGCATGGAGATCGCACCTGCCTCTCCCCCCGTACGCGCCGACGATGCCCGGAGCCTGTCACCGCTGGTCTGACGGCGGATCGGCAGAACGACGTATGTCGGCCGAACGCAACCTTTGGTCGCAATGTCGACGCGATGCGGAGGACTGACGCGAGGCACCTGTAGAACGGGGACGGAACCTGTGACTAGGCTGCGAGCCATGGCCAGCGACGTGGACACCACACCGCTCGTGGGTCGGGACGACCTGATGGCGACGGTACGATCCGCGCTGCTCGACGACGTCACGCCGGGAAACACGGCGGCGGTGTTCCTGACCGGTGAGAGTGGCGTGGGCAAGACGCGCCTGCTGCACGAAGTCGGCGGCCAGTTGAGCCACGGTGGCGCCCTGGTGCTCACCGGGTCCTGTCTGGACATCGGCGACGCCTCGCCGCTGCATCCGCTGCGCCAGGCGCTGCGCCGGCTCGACGCCGACCTCGCCCCGCCGACCGCAGCGTCCGTCCGCGCGCTGCTCGGGGTGTTCGCCGAGGATCGGGCCGGCCCGGACGGCGCGGGCGCGTTGTTGGAGCGGGTGTCCCGCGGGCTGAATGTGATCGCCGGTGGCCGCCCGCTGGTGCTGGTGCTCGACGACCTCCAGTGGGTCGACCGGACGACCCGCCAACTCCTGCTCTACCTGCTCGCCGGCCTCGGCGACCTGCAACTGTCGGTGCTGGCGGCGGTGCGGTCGGAGTCGTTGCAGGGGGCGCATCCGCTGCGTCGGGTGCTCACCGAGCTGCGCCGACTGCGGTCGGTGCGGGTACTCGATCTGGCTCCGCTCGATCGAAGCGGCACCGAGGAACTGGCCACCGCCGTGATGCGCCGGCCACTGGCGCCGGAGGCGGCCGAGCAACTGTGGCAGCGAAGCGGCGGCAACCCTTTCGTCGTCGAGGAACTCTCCCGGGAACTGCGCGACGGTCGCGACGGGCTCTCCGACACTCTCCGCGAGGTCTTCCTGGCCCGGGTGGACGCGCTGCCCCGACCGGCCCACCGGGCCGTGCACGCCGTCGCCGCCGGAGTCGAACCTGTGGAGCACTGGCTGCTCGCCCGGGTGGTCGGGCTGCCGGAGCACGAGCTGCTCGACGCGGTCCGGGCAGCGGTGTCCCACCGGCTGCTGGTCGGCTCGGCCGACGGCTACCGGCTCCGCCACCGGCTCGTCGCCGAGGTGTTGGAGGACGAGCTGCTCCCCGCCGAGCGGGCGCTGCTGCACCGCAGCTACGCCGAGGCACTGACCTCGGCCCCGGCCGAGTTGCACCAGGCCCGGCTGGCCCATCACTGGCGGCTGGCCGGTGAGCCGGAGCGGGCGCTGCCGGCGGCGGTGGCCGCCGCCGAGGAGGCGGAGCGGCTGTACGGCTACGCCGAGGCGCATCGACACTGGTCGGTGGCGGTGCAGTCGGCCGAGGGACTGCCCGGCGTCGACCGGGCCACGCTGCTCGGGCGGGCGGCCGAGGCGGCCCACCACTGTGGTGAGTACGCCCGCGCGCTGGCCCTGCTGGAGGAACTGGCCGGTGCCGACACCGACCTTCCGGCCTGCGAGCTGCACATCCGACGGGCCCGTTACCTGGCCGCCGCCGGCCGTTCCGCGTTGGCCGAGGCGGAGTACGAGCAGGCGCTCGCCGTCGCCGACTGCACACCGGGGCAGCGGGCCACCGCCGCCGCCCGACTGGCGGAGCTGCTGCTGCAACTCGGCCGGTACGCCGAGGCGGGCGAGCGGGCGCGGGAGGCGCTCGCCCTGGCCGAGCAGGTGGACGGGGCGACCACCGAGGTGGTGCTGGCCAGCGCCGCGCTGGGCTTCTCCGAGGCGTACCGCCAGGATCCGGACGCGGGCCTGGCGGTGCTGCGGCGGGCACTTGCCACCGCCGAGCGGGCCGGTCGTCCGGAGGACGTCGCGTTGGCCTATCTGCACCTGGCCGAGCTGCTGACCGGGCCGCTGAACATCCTCGAGGAAGGCGTGGTGGTCGCCCGCCGGGGTGCCGAGCGGGTCGCCGAGCTGGGATTGGGCCGGTCCTACGAAACCCGGTTGCTGGCCATCGCCACCAATGGACTGTTCCGGGTGGGACAGTGGGCCGAAGCGGAGAAGGTGGTCGCCTCGGCCCTGCGGCACCGTCCCTCCGGCGCTGACGCCGTCGAGCTGCTGCTGGCCCGCTGCCGGTTGTCGGTCGGCTACGGCGACGTCGAGGCGGCCGACCGGGACCTGGACGCGGTGGCGACCATCCTGGCCGGCGGGGGCGCCCGGCACGTCATCCCGCTGCTCACCCTGCGGGCTGGGCTGGCCATGTGGCAGGGGCGGCACGATGTGGCCCGGCACGCGGTGCAGCGGGGTCTGACCGAGACCCGCTCCGACGACCTGGTCATCCTCGCGGTGCTGGTCTGGCACGGGCTGCGCGCCGAGGCGGAGGCACACGCCAGCCGCACCGTCGCCGTGGACGACAACGCGGTGCGCCGACTCCGTGGCATCGCCGACCGGGTGGCGGCACGCAGTGAGCGGGCGGCCCGGCCGGTGCGCTATGTGATCGACGGTTACCTGGCGTTGTGCGCCGCTGAGGTGAGCCGGCTCGACGGGGCCGATCCGGAGCTGTGGGCGCGGGCGGCGGCCGAGTGGGACCACCGCAACCACCCGTACCCGGCGGCGTACTCGCGCCTACGTCAGGCCGAGGCGTTGCTGGCCGGCCGCCGCAAGGCCGCCACCGCCGGGAAGCTGCTGCGCCAGGCGTACCAGATGGCGCAGGCGCTGGGCGCGGTGCCGTTGACCGACGAGATCCGTACGCTGGCCGGGCGGGCCCGGGTCGCGCTGGAGGAGCGCGGCGCGGTCGAGTCCGGGACGTCCGGCGGGTCGATCGGTGAGGAGCTGGCCGCCCTGACCGCCCGGGAGCATGAGGTGCTGGCCGCGGTGGCCGAAGGGCTGACCAACAAGGAGATCGGCCAGCGGCTGTTCATCAGCGAGCGGACCATCGGCGTCCACGTGTCACACATCTTCGACAAGCTCCAGGTACGTACCCGTGTTCAGGCGAGCGCCATCTTCCTGCGTAGTCGGGCGTAGGTGTCGGATACGTCGTTCTACTGATGTCCGCGCAGCGGACGCCTGAAAGGCTGGGGCCCGGCGTCGCAACGGGCACGACGACGCCGGCGAGCAGCCTGGAGGGGACATGAGCGAGCGCGGTGGGTGTGGTGAGCCGGCGTGGGGGCCGGTGCACCGGGACATCGTCGACCTGCTGGCCGATCATCCGACCGACGTGCCCGCCGTCGTCGACCATCTGACCAAGCTGCAGGACATGCTGGTCCGGCTGCCTCCGCTGCTGGACAGCTGCCCGCTGGCGGACTTCAACAAGCTGTACCTCACCATCACGTCCAGCGTGCTGGACGGGCTGTACGCCGACCGGTTCGTCGACCCGGTCTTCCTGTCCCGGCTGGACGTCGAGTTCGCGGCTCGCTACTTCGACGCGTTACGGATGTGGAGCGACGCCAGCCCGAGCACGCCCCGGGCCTGGGCGTGCCTGTTCGAGCGGATGCGCGGGCCGGACGCCCGACCGTTGCCCTCGGCGGCGGCCGGCGTCAACGCGCACATCAACTTCGACCTGCCGTTCGCACTTGTCACCACCTTCGACCACCTGGAGTCCGAGCCGGTCGACGGCAGCGACCAGCACCGTGACTATCTGGAGATCAACAAGATCTTCGCCGACAAGATCCCCGGCCTGCGCCGGGGCTACCTCGAACAGTGGCAACTGCTCATCGACATGCTCAACGGCGAGATCGACGACTGGTATCAGGGCGAGCTGATCCATTACACGCGCGACGTCGCCTGGCGCAACGCGCAGCGGATCTGGCGGTGCCGGCACGACCCGCACCAGCACGAGCGCGAGCGCAGGCGGCTCGACGACACGGCCGCCGCGCTCGGTCGGTTGCTGCTGTCGCCCCTCGGGGCGTTCCTGCAGTAACCGGGACGGGGGGTCCCCGCGCTCCGTCCACCTGAGGGGCGCGGGGGCATCCGACCCGAGACCGGGCGGCAACGCCCGGAGGTGGCCACCGGGGGGAGCACGGGGGAGTCGGGGGCACGGGGGGACCACGGGGGAAACAGGGGCCGGCCGGCCCGGGGGGTGTCGGCCGGCCCCTGCCGGGTACGCCGCGACCATGACCGCTGTGTCCCGGCACCGTCCGGCCGCCCGGCCGCGACCGCGCCCTGCCGCCCCACCCCGCCCAGCGCGGCCGGGAGACCGCGCCGCCCGCGGAGCCCGGGGATGACCGTTCAGGTCTTCCAGTTCCGCTTCGACCCGCGGTTCCGTCGGCTGCTGGCGCTGATCGGCGTCCGGCCCGGCACCGCCTGGGTGCGGGTCGACTCCGCCCAACTGCTGGTCCGGTTCGGCCCCTGGCGGCTACGTACCGGTCGGGAGAACATCGCGGGTGTGGAGAGCGGCGGCCCGTACCGCTGGTGGCGGGTGATCGGTCCGCACCTGTCCGGCGCCGACACCGGCGTCACCTTCGGCACCACCACCGCCGCCGGGCTCTGTGTCCGGTTCATCCGACCGGTGCCCGCCCTGCTGCCCGGCCGGTGGCCCCGCCATCCCGGGATGACCGTCACCGTGACCGACCCCGCCGACCTGGCCCGGGCGCTCACCGCACCGGACGGCGGCTGACCGGTAGCGGACCGAACCACCACCAACGGTCTGTTCGACAACGGTGAGGCGGGGACATGGGGGACGGGACGAGAGCGCGACGGGGCCGGGAACGCCGCCGCCCGGCGACCGGCGCACCAGAACCGGGGTTGCGTGCCGCGCGGGACCCGACGCGCAAGGGGGAACGGGCGGGGCGCAGGGTCACCGTGCCCGAGCGGGTGGCCGTCCCGGCCGGTCCGGTGGCACCGGAGAATCGGCTGCGTCGGTGGTTGTTCGTCCACCGGGTACAGCCGGTCGGACCGGAGACCGCCGAGGGACATACCCGGTCGCACGCCTGGTGGCGGGTGATGTGCCTGACCGGCGTCGACTACTTTTCCACCCTGTCCTACCTGCCCGGCATCGCCGCGCTGGCGGCCGGCGCGTTGTCGCCGGTGGCGACCCTGCTGATCGTGGCACTGACCCTGTTCGGGATGCTGCCGATGTACCGCCGGGTGGCCGGGGACAGCCCGCACGGCCAGGGGTCGGTGGCGATGCTGGAACGACTGCTGCCGTTCTGGCGCGGCAAGATATTCGTACTGGTGCTGCTCGGTTTCGTCGCCACCTCGTGGATCGTCACGATCACGCTCTCCTCGGCCGACGCCACCGTGCACGTGCTGCAGAACCCGTACCTGCCGGAGTGGTTCGGCGGCACCGGCGTCGCCGTCGGGGTGACCGTGGGACTGCTGCTGATCCTCGGCGGGGTGTTCCTGCTCGGTTTTCGGGAAGCCGTGGCGGTGGCCGTCCCGCTGGTGGCCGCCTTCCTCGGGCTGAACGCGGTGATCGTGGGGGTGTCGCTTGTCGAGCTGGCCGATGATCCCCGTCCGCTGACGGACTGGACGGCGGCGCTCACCACGGGCGGCGGTCCGGGCCAGGTGGCGCTGACCGCGGCGCTGGCGTTCCCGTTGCTGGTGCTGGGCCTGTCCGGGTTCGAGACCGGGGTCAGCATGATGCCGCTGGTGGCGGGAAAGGGGCCCGACGCACCGGCCCGCTTGGCCGCCCGGATCCGCAACACCCGGCGGCTACTCACCGCCGCCGCGTTGATCATGTCTGTCTACCTGCTCTCGACCACCTTCGTCACCGCGGTGCTCATCCCGCCCGAGGCGTTCGCGCCGGGCGGGGCCGCCAACGGGCGGGCGCTTGCCTATCTCGCCCACGAGCAGGTGGGTGAGGCGTTCGGTACGGCCTACGACGTGAGCAGCGTGCTGATCCTCTGGTTCGCCGGTGCCTCGGCGATGGCCGGGCTGATCAACATCGTGCCGCGCTACCTGCCTTCCTATGGCATGGCCCCGGAGTGGGCGCGCGCGGTGCGCCCGGTGGTGATCGTCTACACGCTGGTCTGCATCGTGCTGACCATCGTGTTCCGCGCCGACGTCGACGCGCAGGCGGGGGCGTACGCCACCGGGATCCTGGCGATGATGGTGTCGGCAGCCGTCGCGGTGGCCATCGCCGCCGCCGGTCGTCGGCAACGCGGCGTCGCCGCCGGCTTCACGGTGCTCACCCTGGTGCTGCTGTACGCGCTGGTCGAGAACGTGATCGAGAAGCCGGACGGCATCACCATCTCCGGACTGTTCATCCTCGGCATCATCGCCGTGTCGCTGGTGTCCCGGGTGACCCGCACCACCGAACTGAGGGCGGAGCGGGTCGAGTTCGACGATGCGGCACGGCGGTTCATCGCCGACTCGGTGGCCCATGACGGGCGGCTGCACGTGATCGCCCACAAGCGGGGCAGCGGGGCGATCAAGGAGTACACCATCAAGGAGCGCGCGCAGCGGGGCCTGAACCCGGTTCCGGGAGCGACCGACGTGCTGTTCCTTGAGATCGACGTGGTGGACCCCTCGGGGTTCCGTCACGTGCTCCGGGTGTGCGGCGTCGAGGTGGGGGGCTACCGGGTGCTGCGGGCCAGCAGCCCGGCGGCGCCGAACGCCATCGCGGCGATCCTGCTGGCGCTGCGGGACGCCACCGGCGTACGCCCGCACGCCCACTTCGAGTGGTCGGAGGGGAACCCGATCGCCCACCTGTTGCGCTATCTCATCCTCGGGCGGGGGGACACCCCACCTGTGGTACGGGAGATTCTGCGCAAGTCCGAGCCGGATCCCGCCCGCCGCCCCGGCATCCACGTCGGGGGGTGAGCGGGGGCGCTACCGATGCCCTCGCTGCGCACTCTGGGTAGATGTGAAGCCGAATGGCTTACTCATTCACTTATGCCTGATTTGTGTCATGTGTCGCCGTACGGTGGCCTCTGGTGGCTGAGGCGAAGTCAGCCGCCCCGCGCCCGATTCGGTGCGGCCGTGTTTCCGCATGCACGAGAGGCAGGAGCGCTGATGTCCACGTACCAAGGGAGCCGCGGGTCCACCCGACCCGGTCGGCGGTCCCGGTGGTTGCTGGCCGGTGGCCTGGTGGCGGGCAGCCTGGTGGTCGGGGCGGCGGGCCTGACCGCCGTCACCGCCTCGGCCGCCGGCCGTGACCCGGCGGCACCGAACCCGGGCCAGCCCGCCGCGATGTTCCAGGATGACGTACCCGGAGTCGACGAGACACCGCACCGCCGGGGGCAGGACCGGCAACGGCCGGAGTGGCGACACGACTCCGGCGCGACCCCGGACGGCCAGGGGAGCGCGACCGGCCGGTCGCGCGGTCACCACGGGCGTGCACCTGACGACACGGTGGTGCCGGTGCCCTGCGACTCCGCCCGGCTCATCGCGGCGCTGGTCCGGGCGAACGCCGAGGGCGGCGCCAGGCTGCGGCTGGCGGAGAAGTGCACCTACACGTTGACCCACGCGTTCCAGCAGCCCGACGAGTACGACGGCGGCATCCGCGACGCGCGGGAGGCCGCCGATGCCGCTGAGAACCCCGGCGACGCCGAGGCGCCACCGCGCAACCCCGCCGACGACAAGGCCGGCCTGCCGGTGATCTACCACGGGATCACCATTGAAGGCTCCGGCGCGACCATCGCCCGGGGGGTCAACACCCCCGACTTCCGCTTCTTCACCGTCCGCGACGGTGGCGAACTGACCCTCCGGGACGTCACCCTGCGCAACGGCCGCTCGGCGGCGGAAGGCGGCAGCATCCACATCGTGCACGGTGCCACGGCGGTCGTCGAAGGGGTCACCGTCGTCGGCAGCACCTCGCTGTCGGCGGAGGGCGGTGGCGGCGCCATCTTCAACGACGGCAACCTCCGGATCAGCGACAGCAAACTGATCGGCAACCGGGCAGCCGGCACCCAGGGCAAGGGCGGGGGCCTGCTCAACGGCGGCGTCATGACCATGCACGGCACCGAGTTCCGGCAGAACAGCGCGGTCAGCTACGGCGGTGGCCTGGCCAACTTCCGGGCTGCGGGCGACGTGTACTCCTCCACCTTCGTGCAGAACAACGCCGGTCAGGGTGGCGGTGTGGCCAGCTTCTCCGCCCGTACCAAGGTCTTCGACACGCTGGTGGCGCAGAACAGCGCCGAGATCGGTGGCGGCCTGGCCAACTCCGACGCGGTGCTGGTGCTGCGGCAATTGACGGTCCGCGACAACGTCGCCACCGTCAAGGGCGGCGGCATCTCCACCTTCCAGGGCCTGCTGCCCGTGGACGACAGCGTGATCAGCGACAACACCACGCGCGGCAACGGCGGCGGCATCCACGCCGAGAGGTCGAACCTGCTCGTGCGGGGCAGCGACGTCAAGGGCAACGCCGCGGTCGGCAAGCGGTCGCAGGGGGCGGGGCTGTTCGTGACGGCGGGCTCGACCTCGCTCTACCGCAGCCACGTGATCGGCAACCAGTCCACCGTCAAGGCGGGCGGGATCCAGGCCGAACGGGCCCAGGTCAAGATCGATGACGACAGCGTCGTCATCGAGAACAACCCGACCAACTGTGCGGGTAGCAAGGTGCCGGTGGCGCACTGCTTCCGCTGAGCCGGCACGGTCGGCAGCCGCATCCCGCCGACGAACAAGGCCCGTGTCCGAAGCCGGCACGGGCCCTGTTCGTGTTCCCCGGGCTCACTGAGAGGGCTGGGGCAGTTCGCAGTCGACCTTCGGGTTGGCTCCGACGTAGTTCAACGGCCCGGCGGCGATGGTCACCAGGATCGTGCCGACCTCGGCGCAGTTGGCTTCCTCGTCACTGTAGTAGCCGCGCTGACCGGCGGCGATGGCGCCGATGACGAGCCAGATCACCACGAGGACTCCGAATATCGACGTGCCACGCATGGCTTCCTCCACAGGTTCGGGGGTGGGTTGCAAGGTGTGGGCCTTGTACCCAGACGCGCCGAGCGGCTAACGGAGGCCGCCGTGAGCTACGGCGGCATGGGTGCCTCAGGCGGGCTGGTGCGAGTGCGTCGGAGGTCGGCCAGCGCCACTCCGGTGAGCACCAGCATGGCGGCGAGTGACGCGGTCAGCGGGGGCAGGAACAGCACCGCCGGTGCCACGGTCACCAGGGCCAGCACGCCGCCCGGCCGCGACGGCGAGATCCGGTTGAACACCTCGCGCTCGAAGAAGGCACGGCCGGTCAGGAACAGGGCCGGACCGCCCAGGATGACCGCTGCCCAGGCGGGCGGGGTACGCGCGGGCAGGGCGTGCAGCACCAGCTCGAAGCCGGCCGCCGTGGTGACCACCCCGGCGACCATCAGCAGATGGCTGTACGGTGCGGTTTTGACGAAACGGTTCGGTACCGTCGAGATCTTCATGGCGAGCGGCAGCAACTCCCCGGATTTGTGCACGTAGATCCGCCACAGCAGCAGGGTCGTGGCGAAGGCCAACACGAAACCGACGCTGTTCTCCGCCTGCGCGTGTACGGTGCTGTAGGCCACGCCGGTGACCAGGATCGCGTCACCCAGGGCGATGGTGTAGAACTGCTGGTACCGCTCGGCGAGGTGCTCGGCGGTCACCCGCAGTTGGGCCGCGGGCACGGTGCCGATCCCGGGCACCGGATAGGCCAGCCGGAGCCCGAGATAGTCGATGCCGAGGGCGAGCAGCCACAGCGCCATCCGGGCGTCCTCGGAGACGAACGCGCCGAGGATCCACGGCACCGCCGAAAGGGCGAACCAGCAGAAGACCCGCGCTGCCCGTCGCTGGATCATCGGGTCGCCGCGCACGGTCGGCATGAGGATCAGACCGCGTCCGAGATGGATGGCGACGTACGCGCCGGCGAAGAGCAGCCCCCGGTCGCCGAAGGCCTTGGGGATCGCGGTGGCCATCAACAGCACACCGAGCATCACCGTGACGATCAGTACCTTGATCTCGGTGCGTTCGGGGTCGTACAGGTCGGTGACGAGCGAGGTGAGCACCCAGGTCCACCACACGGCGGCCAGCAGGATCAGTGACTGTCCGGCCTGGTACCAGGTGATCTCGTGGGCCAGGTCGCGCGAGATGAGCGCCAACGCGACGACGTAGACCAGATCGAAGAACAGCTCCAGGAGGGTGACCCGGCGGGGCGTGGACGGGCCGCGGGTGGGGGGCCGCCGTCGCTGTCCGGGCTCTTCCTGGGCGAACGGCACGGACGACTCCCGGCAGCCGGCGACACTTCGACGGGCCGGCCTCTCCACGATGGGAGGCAGCGTGATGGCCGTGCCGGCGTACCGACCGTAACCACGCCCCGGCCCGATCGTGCCCTCACCGGGGTCGGTCACCGGAACGGCGTACACCGGAGCCGCCGGTCGCGGAGCCCGCGGGGGCGTCTCCGCGACCGGCGGCCCGGGGTCGTCAGGACTCGCTGTCGGCCTGGGCGGCCAGCACCTTCGCCTGCTGAGGCCAGGTGGCCAGGCTGGCGGTGGCGCGGAGCCCGGCGCTCTTGACGGTCTCCCGCAGCGCTGCCTCGTCAAGATCGGCCAACTGCCGGTAGGTCCGGATACCCGCGCCGTGCAGCGCTGCCGCCATCTTCGGGCCGACCCCCTGGATGCGCCGGAAGTCGTCGGCCTGGGCGGCTACCGGCTCCGCGGAGACCGGCTCGGCTGCCGCAGCGGGCTCGGTCACCACCGGATGGGCGGCGACCGCCGGCTCGGTCGCGATCGGGTCGACGGCGACGGCCGGCTCGGTGGCGACCGGGTCGGCTGCGCTGGCTGCCGTTGCGGGTTCGGTGGTGTCCTTGGGCCGGACCGGCGGGGTGGCGACCGTCGATCGCGGTTCCGCGCTCGTGCCCGCCGTGGTGTCCGTCGTCGGTCCCGCATGGAGCGACGACGGGTCGACGTCGCCAGCGGGCGGTTCGCCGACCCGCGTCGCCCCGGTGGGCGTACCGGTCAGCGGCTCCTCGGCGGTGCTGCCGGTCGATCCCGCGGCGGCGGTCGGGGCCGGCTCGGCCTCGGTCGGCTCGGCCTGCGTCGCAGTAGTGGTGCCGGTGCCCGCCGGAGCGCCGGAAGCGGGCTCGGTCGTTGGTTCGGTCGCGGTGGTGGACTGCGCGGTCCCGGCGGCGACCGGGGCCGATTCGCTCGCCTCGGTGGTCGCGTCGCTCGCCGTGCCGGCCGTCGGCGCGGGCGGTTCCGACCGCCGACCACGCAGCAGTACCCAGCCCACCGCCAGCCCCGCCAGCAGCGCCACGAGCAGTATCAGCCAGCTCCCGAAGGACTCGCCCACGGTAACCCTCCCTGAGGTTCACGTCCGGATCGTCGCGAGAAAAACTCGCCGCAGCTTCGCATACGCGCGGCCGGGACGACAGGCAGGCCAGGTAACAGTCCGTACCGGACGGGCGGAGGCTACGGCAGGTGTCCGGTACGGGACGGACGGTATGGCGCCGCCGTGCGGATGTGGACACATCGCGACCCCGACACCAACTCGGGTGCCGGGGTCGCGATGCGGATCAGTCCTGCTCACCTCGGTAGGTGTAGAAGTCGTCGATGAACTTGCGCCGCAACCGGGGAACCCGGCTGGTGACCCGGAAGTAACCCCGGGCACCGAGCAGCGCGAGCCGCCCGAACACCGGCTGGTACATGCGATCGTCACCGTTGGTGCCGCTGCGCCCCAGCGAGTCGGCGACCCGGGCGAAGCCGTACGGAACCATCGCCGCTTCGTAGTCGGCCACCGCCTGCACCAGGTTCTTCTCACCGGCGGCGGCGAGGATCAGCTGCCGCCGCAGCAGGTTCGCGTCGCGCAGTGCGGTGTTGGCCCCCACGCCGCGCCCCGGCGTCATGGTGTGGATCGCGTCACCGAGCAGGGTGACGGTGCTGCTCTTCCAGGGCGGCACCGGCTCCGAGGTGGACACCCGGATCGGCAGGGCGCTCTCCGGGTCCGCCAGGCTGAGCAGTTCCCGCAGGTGAGGGTGCCAGTTGGCGGTCAGCTCCAGGGCCACCTCGATCAGCTCCGTGCCCCGGCGACGCATCACGTCGGACGGGAACCGGCGGGCCGTGCTCCATACCACCAGGTTGATGTTGTCGCGGGTGGGATCGTGTCGCAGCCCCGGCCAGTCGGTGAGCAGTTTCGCGTCCGCCGAGCTGGTCTCCGGTTTCAGCCGGCCGTCGCGGTCCCACTTGAACTCCATCACGTGCAGTACGCCCATCACCCCGCCGGTGCCGAAGATCAGTGAGATGCCCCGCTGCACGCTCTCCGGCAGCAGGGACCGGGTGTGCGCCGTGAGTGGCACCCGGGTGGCGATGTTGACCGTGCCGGCGTCCCGGATGACGGCGTGCGGCAGGTACTGGCGGCGGACCGCGGAGTGCGTGCCGTCCGCCGCCACGAGGAGGTCACCGGTGGCGGTGCCCCCGTCAGCGAAGTGGGCGGTGACCGTGCCGTCGTCGTGCTGCTCGTACCGGGTGAAGGTGCGGTCGAAGTGCACCACGTCCTCCAGCCCGGTCAGCAGCACCTGGCGCAGCGTCATCCGGGCCACGGACCGTTCCGTGTCGACCGGGTGGGTGTCCGGTCGCAGCGGAAAGGACGCGGTGTGGCGCATCTTCTCGCTGAGCACGTTGAAATAGCGGGGTGAGCGGGCACAGGTGGCCAGGTAGATCTCGAACAGCTCGGGCGGTAGGCAGTCACGCAGGGCCCGACTGCCGGTGGGGCCGATGCCCACCCGGTAGCCGAGCAGTCCTTCGCCCCTGGCCCGGTGTCGTTCGTAGACCGCGACGCCGATTCCGGCTCGGCGCAGCCCCTGGGCCAGGCAGAGGCCGCCGGTGCCGGCGCCGATGACCAGGACGTGCGGTGCTCGGGTCGTCATGTTCTCGCCCGGTCAGCCGGCCACACGCGGTGCCGGCACGTCCGCGGCATCCCAGCGGTAGAAACAGTTGGCGATCGCATCGCGCGGCGAGCGCCAGGTGGGCAGGTACGGCGAGGTGTGCGCGGACAGGCGCTCGTTCACCTGCTGGAACAACGGATGGTTGCGGGCTGCCGCGAGGGCGTCCGCGCCGACGTCGTCGGTCTCCATGAGATGTACGCACAGATCGTGCAGGCAGTACAGGGACCGGTGGCGAACCCCGGTCAGGCTGGGCAGTTCGGTCTCGTCGGACTCGGCGAAGATCTGCGCCACGCGACCCTCCGCGCCCGGGATGATTCTGTTGACGATCACTAGACGGCTCATCGGACCCCTCTCACCGGTGGTTCGGCCCGGACGGACACCGGGTGCCGGGCCGCTGTGGCTCCACCCTGTCGCCCGCACAGTCACCTGCCCGTCAATGTCCGGGATCGGTGCGGTGACGCATCGTCAACGGGCCTGGAGCGGCGTTGCGGGTGACCACGTGCCGGCGGGGTCCGCTGGCCGGCCGGCTGGCGCGCCGGATGGGGTCGAGGGTCTCCGCGAGCAGCGCGCTCATCGCCGGCGACGGCTCCAGGCGCAGTTCCCGCAGCAGCAGATCCCGGTAGACGTAATAGGCGTGTACCGCCTCGAAGGCGTTTCCCTCGGCGAGGTGGATGCGCACGACCAGCCGGTGTGGCGTCTCGCGCAACGGCTCGGCGGCCATCGCCTCCAGCGCCGCCTCCAACGCCTCGCCGTGCCGCCCGGCGGCCAGGTGCTGGCCGGCGACCTGTTCCAGCATGTGCAGTCGGAGCTGGCGCAACCGTTCCCGGTCGGCCAGCACCCAGTCCTCGTACCAACCGGGCAGCAGGTCGTGCCGGCCGGCGGCGAGGGCCTTCGGGGCGTCGCCCGGCGCGTGGCCGTCACGGACCCGACCGGCGGTGTCGATGAGCAGGTCGACGTCGACCCGGACCAGCGGGTCGAGGCGGACGGTGTCGGCGGCGGTGCTCAGCGGGCAGTACGGATCCTGACGCAGTCGCCACAGCGCGGTCCGCAGTGACGACAGCGCCCGTTCCTCGGTGGCCTCCGGCCAGAGCAGACCGGCGAGGTGGGTACGGGTGGCCCCGGGGCGCAGCCCGATCAGCGCAATGATCCGTTGCAGGCCGCGGGGCACCACCACCGGGGTGTCGCCGTGGGTCAGGCGGAAGCCGCCGAGCAGATGCAGCCGGATGTCGGCGTCGTGGGGCTGGCCGGTGGTGGGCGTGGGCGAAACGGCGGCCACGGCGGCACCCCCTGCGAAACGCGTCGGTTGCGGGTTCAGGCCGGGCCCGGCGTGGCCGCCGGGACGCCACTGTCGACTCGTCGGGCCGTCGCACGCGGGGTGCGGTGCCGGGTCCGACCGTCGCGAAGATTATCAATCGCAATTACTCTGAGTCAACGATGTTGTCGGCAATGCAACTCTTCAGCTTCTGTGAAACCGCCTCTGAACTGGTCAATCATGCTGATCATGGCAACCGTGACCGCTCAGCTGAACCACAGCTTGCGTCAACACAGCGTCACCAGCTCCGTTCTTTCCGGGGGTGTCTGTGACGCCCGGGTGACGCGGTGCCGCGCATCGTGGCGGCAGCCGTCCGGGCGCACCCGGTGGCGTCCGACCGGCCCCATGGGGGGAGGACCAGCATGGACCGAACGCTGATCGTCGCGAAGGTGGTCCCGACCGCCGAATCGGCGGTCGCCGAGATCTTCGCCGAGTCCGACACGACCGAACTGCCCCGCCTGGTGGGGGTCCGGCATCGCTCGCTGTACCGCCTGCACGACCTGTACGTGCATCTCATCGAGACCGAGTCGGCCGGCGACGGCGCCGTCGAGGCCGTTCGGGAGCACCCGGAGTTCGTCCGGGTCAGCAGCCGGCTGAGTTCCTACATCTCTCCGTACCGGCCGGACTGGCGCGCGCCCCGGGACGCCATGGCCCGCTGCTTCTACCGTTTCGACGGGCACCGGCCGTGACCGCCACCGCGCCCTCCGGCGAGTCCCTGTGGTCCCGGTGCGACGGCTGCGCCGCCCTGCTCTACCGCAAGCGGCTGCGCCGCAATCTCGACGTCTGCCCGGAGTGCGGCCTGCACGCCCGACTCGCCGCACCCGAGCGGGTGAGCCAGCTGGCCGACCCCGGATCGTTCCGGCCACTGCCGGACCGTGCGGTCGAGGTGGACCCGATCGGCTTCGTCGACGTCCTGCCGTATCCGCACCGGCTCGCCGCCGCCCGCGCCGACACCGGCCTGGCGGAGGCGGTGCTCTGCGGCACCGCCACGATCGGCGGGTCGCGCTGTGCGCTCGCGGTGATGGACTTCCGGTTTCTCGGCGGCAGTCTCGGTTGTGCCGTCGGCGAGCTGATCACCCGTACCGCCGAGCAGGCGTTGGAGCTCGACATCGCACTGGTCCTGGTCACCGCCTCCGGCGGCGCCCGGATGCAGGAGGGCGCGCTGTCGCTGATGCAGATGGCCACGGTCAGCCAGGCGATGGCCGCGTTGCGCGAGGTCGGGCTGCTCACCGTCAGCGTGCTGACCGACCCCACCTACGGCGGGGTGGCGGCCTCCTTCGCCACCAGCGCCGACCTGGTACTCGCCGAGAGTGGCACCCGGATGGGCTTCGCCGGTCCCCGGGTGATCCGCCAGGTGACCGGACGCACCCTCCCGGAGGGGTTCCAGACCGCCGAGTTCCTGCTGCGGCACGGCCAGATCGACATGGTGGTACCCCGGCACGCGCTGCGCGCCCGACTGGCGACCCTGCTCGCCGCCACCCGTCGGCGGGCCACGAACCGCCCCGGCGCCACCGCCCCGCCGCCCGAGGCGGCCCGCCCGATGCCCGCGTCCCGGGCGCCGGCCCGCGACGCCTGGGAGACGGTACGCCTGGCTCGGCACCCCGGCCGCCCCACCACCCTGGACTACCTGGAGACCACCTTCGACGGCTTCACCGAGCTGCACGGCGACCGGCTCGGCGGCGACTGCCCGGCGGTGGTCGGTGGGGTGGCGCGGCTCGACGGCCGGCACCTGATGGTGATCGGCCACCAGAAGGGACACACCACTGCCGAATTGGCCGCCCGCAACTTCGGCATGGCCACCCCGGCGGGCCACCGCAAGGCGTTGCGGCTGATGCGACTGGCGGCCCGACTCGGGCTGCCCGTGGTGACCCTGGTCGACACCCCGGGCGCCGACCCGGGCGTCGAGGCGGAGGAACACGGCCAGGCGGCGGCCATCGCGGAGAACATCCTGACCCTGAGCGTGCTGCCCACACCGGTGGTGACAGTGGTGACCGGGGAGGGTGGCAGCGGTGGTGCCCTCGCCCTGGCGGTGGCCGACCGGGTGTTGATGCTCCAGCACGCGGTCTACTCGGTGATCAGTCCGGAAGGCTGCGCCGCGATCCTCTGGCCGGGTCGTACCGCCGCCCCGCAGGCGGCCCGGGCGCTGCGGTTGACCGCGCCGGATCTGTGCCGGCTCGGGGTCGTCGACGAGGTCGTACCCGAGCCGGACGGTTCGGCCGCCGACGACCCCGAGGCGACGGCCCGAGCCGTCCGCCAGGCGCTGCTGGCGAACCTGCTGCCGCTGCTGGACGTGCCGACGGTGACCCTCGTGCAACGACGCCGACGGCGCTTCCGCCGCTTCGGCGCCGCCCGTGCCGGTGTCCGCGCGGGTGCCCGATGAGCGCCGTGCCCACGGCAGCCGGTGCACCGGCCGACGCCGCGGTCTCCCCACCCCCGTCCGCCGCGCCACCGCCCGGCGCGGACGCGGCGGAGGCCGGGCGGACCGGCACCCCCCGCGCCCGCACCGCACCGCCGACCCCGACCGGCGACCGGACCGGGCACCTGACCGGCGGCGTCGCCGACCCGGAACCCGCCCGGCCCTCGACGGCCGACGCGGCCCTGGCCGACCTGCGCCGACACGCCCAGCAGTTCCTCGCCGAACTGACCGACCCGGTGCGCCGGCTGCGGCTGCGCCTCGGCGACGCCGAGCTGGAGGTGGAGTGGGACCGGCCGGTCGGTCCGGGCGTACCGTCCGGCCCCACGGGTTCCGGCGTCGCCGCCTCCGCTCCCCGCCCGCCGGCCGAACCGCCCGCGGCCCCGCCGGCGGCGAGCCCCGCCAACCGCACCAGCGTCCGCTCGCCGATGGTCGGCACCTTCTACCGGTCGCCGCAGCCGGGTGCGGCACCCTTCGTGGCCGTCGGCGACCAGGTCCGACCCGGGCAGGTCGTCGGCATCGTCGAGGCGATGAAGCTGATGAACGAGATCGTCGCGGACCGGCCCGGCCGGGTCGTCGAGATCCTCGCCGTCGACGGACAGCCGGTGGAGTACGACCAGCCACTGGTCGCCCTGGACCCGGCGTGAGGGGTGGTGCGCTGATGTTCTCCAAGGTGCTGATCGCCAACCGGGGCGAGATCGCGTTGCGCATCCTGCGCGCGTGCCGGGAGCTGGGTATCCGTACCGCGGTGGTCTACTCCACGGCGGACGCCGACTCGGCGGCCGTGCGGTTGGCCGACGAGGCCGTCCGGATCGGCCCCTCGGTCAGCCGGCGCAGCTACCTCAACGCGGCGGCGGTGGTGGAGGCCGCCCGTAAGGTCGGTGCCCAGGCGGTGCACCCGGGCTACGGCTTCCTCTCGGAGGACGCCGACTTCGCGGAGATCTGCGCGGACAACGGGCTGACCTTCGTCGGCCCGCCGCCACATGTGATGTCCGTGCTGGCCGACAAGTCCTCCGCCCGGGCGCTGATGAGCCGGGCCGGGCTACCGCTGGCACCGGGTGCCGTGCAGCCGGTACCGACGGCCGCCGAGGCCGCGGCCCTCGCCGCCGAGGTGGGCTATCCGGTCATCATCAAGGCCGCCGCCGGGGGAGGGGGCCGCGGGATGGCCGTGGTCCGTGCCCCGGCGGACCTGCCCCGGGCGTACGCGCGCACCCGGGCCGCCGCCCAGGCCGCCTTCGGCGACGACCGGGTGTACGTCGAGCGCTACCTGACCGACGCTCGGCATGTCGAGGTCCAACTGCTCTGCGACTCGCACGGCAACGGCGTGCACCTGGGTACCCGGGACTGCTCGGTGCAGCGTCGCCATCAGAAGCTGGTCGAGGAGGCGCCCGCCCCGGCGTTGTCCCCGGCGACGCTGGAGACCATCGCCAGCACCGCCCTGCGCGGTGCCCTCGACGTCGGGTTCACCGGCGCCGGAACTGTGGAGTTCCTGGTCGACGCCGAGGAACGGTTCCACTTTCTGGAGATCAACTGTCGGATCCAGGTGGAACATCCGGTCACCGAGATGATCACCGGGATCGACCTGGTGCACGAGCAGCTCCACGTCGCCGCCGGCACCCCGCTGCGCTGGCGTCAGGACGACATCAGGTTCACCGGAGTCAGCGTCGAGTGCCGGGTCAACGTGGAGGATCCGGAGCGGGACTTCGCCCCGACGCCCGGCCGGCTGGACCGGTTCGTGCCGCCCGGCGGCCCGTTCACCCGGGTCGACACCCACGGCCATGCCGGCTACCTGGTGGGTCCGCACTACGACTCGCTGCTGGCGAAGGTCGCGGTCTGGGCCCCGGACCGCGACCTGGCGTTGAGCCGGCTGGACCGCGCGCTCGGCGAGTTCGACATCTCCGGACCGGGGATGCGGACCACCATCCCGTTCGTCCGGCGGGTGCTCGACGACGCCGAGTTCCGCAAGGGGCGTCACTCCACCGGGCTGGTGGACCGCCTGATCGCCGCACCGAAACCCGCACACCCGAGGAGGAAACGATGACCGTCACCGACGGCGCTTCGCTGACCGCGGAGATAACCGACATCCTGGTGACCAACTGCGGCCTCGACCCGGATGCCGCCGCCCGCGCGCCGGCCGCCTCCCTGGAGGAGCTGGGCATGGACTCGCTCGCCCTGCTCGAACTCTCGGCCGTGGTCGCCGACCGGTGGCAGGTGAGCATCCCGGAGCAGGCCGCCCAGTTGACCATTCCGGCCGTGGCCGACCTGGTCGCCCGGCGGGCCGACCCGCCCGGGCACACCGAGAACAGCGTCGTCATCGCCGCCCCGCTGGAGCTGGTCTGGTCGGTGACGAACGACGTGGCGGGCTGGCCGGACCTGTTCACCGAGTACGCGCGGGCGGAGATCCTCGACCGGAACGGCGACACCGTCCGGTTCCGGCTCACCATGCATCCCGACGAGAACGGGGTGGCCTGGAGCTGGGTCAGCGAACGCACCGCGGACCCGGCCACCCGACAGGTGCACGCCCGCCGGGTGGAGACCGGCCCGTTCGAGTACATGCGGATCCGCTGGACCTACACCGAGGAACCCGACGGTGTCCGGATGACCTGGATGCAGGACTTCGCCATGAAACCGACCGCACCTGTGGACAACGCCGGGATGACCGAACGGATCAACACCAACAGCGCGGTGCAGCTGGCCGTGATCAAGGAGCGCGTCGAGCGGCTCGCCCGGAACCGGACGACCACCCTGACGAGTACGGCGTCGGCGACCGGAGCGACCGGTACGAGCGCGACAGGAGCAGACGATGAGTGACCTCGCCCTGGTGGCCGCCCGGGACGTGCCCGCCGACCGCCGTCGCGGTGGCGAGCTGCGCGTCCTGCTCGGTCCGCGTACCGTCGGCAGCACCTCGGGTTTCATGGGCGTGGCCACCATGGCGCCGGGGGAGCGGATCGCCGAGCACTACCACCCCTACAGCGAGGAGTTCCTCTACGTCGCCCGGGGCGCCATCACCGTCGACCTGGACGACGAGCCGGTGCCGTTGGCGGCCGGCGAGGCGTTGTTCGTGGCCCGCAACGTCCGACACCGGCTGCGCAACACCGGTCATCTCCCCGCCGAGGTGGTCTTCCACCTCGGACCGCTGGCTCCGCGCCCGGAACTCGGCCACGTCGACACCGAGCTCGTCGAACAGCGGGACCGGTCGTGACCAGCCGCCGCACGGTGGTGACCGGCGTCGGGGTGGTGGCCCCCGGTGGGGTGACCCGGGACCGGTTCTGGAAGAGCATCACCGAGGGCCGTACGGCGACCCGGCGGATCAGCTTCTTCGACCCGTCACCGTTCCGGTCGCAGATCGCCGCCGAGTGCGACTTCGACCCGGACGCCGCCGGACTGACCCCGGCCCAGCGGCAGCGCGCCGACCGGTACGTGCAGTTCGCGCTGGCCTGTGCCGCCGAGGCGGTCGCCGACAGCGGGCTGGACCTCACCGACGCCGAACGCGACCGGGCCGGGGTGGTGCTCGGCACCGCGGTCGGCGGCACCATGGCGCTGGAGCAGGAGTACGTGACGGTGAGCGACAGCGGCCGGCGCTGGTTGGTCGACGCGGCACTCGGCGGCCCGTACCTCTACCCGGCGCTGATGCCCAGCAGCCTGGCCGCCGACGTGGCCTGCCGCCACGGCCTGCACGGTCCGGCCCAGGTGATCTCCACCGGCTGTACCTCCGGCATCGACGCCATCGGGTACGCCCACCAACTCGTCGTCGACGGCGAGGCCGACATCGTGCTCGCCGGGGCAGCCGACTCGCCCATCTCACCGGTCACCGTCGCCTCGTTCGACGCCATCAAGGCGACCAGCCCGGACAACGACGACCCGGCGCACGCCTCCCGCCCCTTCGACGCCGATCGGCACGGATTCGTGCTGGCCGAGGGGGCGGCGGTGCTGGTGCTGGAGGAGGCCGGACACGCCGCGCGGCGCGGCGCGCACGTCTACTGCGAGGTGGCCGGCTACGCCAGTCGCAGCAACGGATACCACATGACCGGGCTGCGCCCCGACGGCCTGGAGATGGGGCTGGCCATCACCGACGCGCTGCGGCAGGCGCGCCTGGCGCCCGAGGACGTCTCCTACATCAGCGCCCACGGCTCGGGTACCCGGCAGAACGACAGGCACGAGACGGCTGCGTTCAAACGGTCGCTCGGATCGGCGGCCTACCGGGTACCGATCAGTTCGATCAAGTCGATGGTCGGGCACTCACTTGGTGCCATCGGCGCCATCGAGATGGCCGCGTGCGCGTTGGCCATCGAGTTCGGGGTGGTGCCGCCGACCGCCAACTGGGCCACCCGGGATCCGGAATGCGACCTGGACTACGTGCCCAACGAGGCCCGGGAGGTGCCGGTGGACGTCGCGCTCTCGGTGGGCAGCGGCTTCGGCGGCTTCCAGTCGGCCATGCTGTTCCGCCGGTTGGCCCGGGACGTGACACCGTGAGCACGCGTCGGGTCCGGACGGCCGTCGAGGTGACGGCGTGACCGGCGGGCGGGCCGTGGTCACCGGCATCGGGGTGGTGGCGCCCAGCGGCGTCGGCGCGGACGCGCACTGGCGTACGGTCCTGGCCGGCTGCCGTCGTACCGGTCCGATCACCCTGTTCGACGCCGCCGGGTATCCGACCCGTCTCGGCGGCGAGGTGGCGGACTTCGACCCGGCCCGGTACGCCGACAACCGCGCTCTGGTGCAGACGGACAGGTGGACGCACCTCGGGTTCGCCGCCACTGCGCTGGCGCTGGCTGACGCCGGCCTGCCGGAGCGGGCCCCCGACCCGTACGGCTGGGCGGTGACCCTGGCCAGCGCCTCCGGCGGCAACCTGTTCGGCCAGCGGGAGCTGCAACGTCTCTGGTCGTCACCGTCGCGCACGGTCGGCGCGTACCAGTCGATCGCCTGGTTCTACGCGGCCAGCGTCGGACAGCTCTCCATCCGGCATCAGGCGAAGGGGCCGTGCGGAGTGCTGGTGGCGGAGTCAGCCGGTGGCCTGGACAGTCTGGCGCACGCGGTGCGGGCCGTGCGGCGCGGCGCCTCGGTGGTGCTCGCCGGGGCGACCGAGTGCCCGCTGAGCCCGTACGCGCTCGCCTGTCAGCTGCGGTCCGGCCTGCTCAGCGAGGTGGCCGATCCGGAACACGCCTACCGGCCGTTCGACGCCACCGCCAGCGGCTACCTGCCCGCCGAGGGAGGCGCGGTGTTCGTGGTGGAGGAACTGGACCACGCCCGAGCGAGGGGGGCGCGCAGCTACGGCGAGGTGACCGGCTGGGGCGCCACCCACGACGCGGCGCACACCACGTCCGACAGCGCCGGTGACCCGCATCAGTACGCCCGCGCGATGCGGCTGGCCCTGGGCCGGGCCGGCGTCGAGCCGGACGAGGTGGACGTGGTGGTCCCCGACGCGCTCGGGGTACCCCGCTACGACCGGGCCGAGGCGAGCGCCCTGCGTGCCGTCTTCGGTGCCCGCACGCCGCCGGTCAGTACCCACAAGGAGTTGACCGGGCGGGCGCATCAGGGCGGGTCGGCGCTGGACGTGGCCACCGCCCTGCTCGCCTTCGCGCACGACACACTGCCCGCCTCGGCCGGTCCGGATGTCGTGGCCGAGGGCTGTGAGCTGGATTTCCTACGGGCCCCCCGCCGCCCGCGTACCCGGGTGGCGCTGGTCTGCGCCCGAGGTTTCGACGGATTCAACAGTGCGCTGGTGTTGCGCGGTGCGCCACCGGCCGGAGAGGAGGGGTGATGACGCGAGCACGGGTGGTGTTCCTGGTCCGGGTGCCTGACGAGCGAACCGAGGATTTCCTGCTGGCCTACGAGGCGGTCCGGCACCTGGTCGCCGACGGGGTGCCGGGCCATCTTGTCGACCAGGTGTGTCGTTCGTCGACCGACCCGGAGCAGTGGCTGATCACCAGCGAGTGGAGCAGCCTGGCCGACTTCGAGGCGTGGGAGCGCAGCCCGGAGCACCGCGAACTGGTCCGGCCGATGCGGGAGTGCTTCACCGACGCCCGGTCCCTGCGTTTCCACATCCACGCGCAGACCCCGGTACCGGCCGGGACGCCCGGGTGAACGATGCACGCTAGGTGTCGAATCACTCACTCAAGGTTGGCACACGGAATCGATCATCCTCGCCGGAGGGCCCGGCGACAATCCGGCCTGATGCCCGTCTCCGGCATCCATTTGCATGAAGCAATGTCCACCGTGCCTGCCGTAGGGTTCCGGAAGTGCTCCGAGCGGGCGACCTGCGGCCGGTTCGCGCCGCAGCGACGCCGATGGTGAGGTGGGGATGTCATGACCGGACCGCTGTTCTCGCCGGGCGAGGCCGATCGGCGACTCCTTGTCGATCCGCCGACCCCTCGCCGAGCTGCCGACCCGCGCCGACAAGCACCCCTCCGCCGACCGGCCGAGCCGCGCCGCGCCCCCGCCGCGGACGTGGCCGGCGGGCCCTCAGTGCGACCCGAGGTCGACCTCGGCCAGGTAGACGCAGCTGCGCCCCTCGTGGGATGAGTAATAGCTGACGTGCAGCCGCTCGTCGTGCCAGACCAGGCCGGGATAGCTGGAGTCGCCGCCGGAGGGCAGCGTCACCAGCTCCCGCAGCCGGCCCCGCGCCACGTCGACGGCGCAGATCGCGGTCCGCACCGCGCCGTCGTGCAGGCGTACGCCAGCCACCAGTGTGCCGTCGGGCAGCCGGCACAGCGCCGGCCCGCCCACGCGTACCCCGAGGTCCGTCCAGGTCCACTCCCGATAGGGCGGGCGGGCGCGACCCAGCTGGGCGGTTGCCGTACCGCCGTCGCGTCGTAGCAGGCAGGTGGCGGTGCCGTCGGGGTCGAAGACCAGCCCGGATTCGTTCGGATAACCGCCGGAGAACAAGGTCCGTACCACCGGTCGCAGATCTAAGCCGTCCTCGCTGCGGTAGAGCCGGACGAACCGTGGCTCCCGGGTGGCGTAGCCGATGCCGTACATCGCGTCGCCGCACCAGGCGGCCTGCCAGACCCAGACGTCCGGCTCGCCGACCGGTCGTGGTTCGTCCCACCGCTTACCGTCGTCGCTGACCGCGGCGACGGTCCGGAACCGCTTCGGCGTGCCGGTCGCGGCGGCGGCGAGCAGCTGCAACCGCCCGTCGGGGCGCCGCACGAAGCGCGGATCGCGCAGGTCGACACCGGCCTGGGCGAGGACCGCCGAGGTCTGCCACGACCGACCGTCCGAGGAGGTCAACACCCGCAGGACACCGTCGTCGGAGAGGTGCGACAGGCCCTCGCGGAAGGCGCAGAACCAGTTCCCCGCGTACCGGACCAGGTCGGTGAAGGCGCTGTGCGGGGCGGTGTCACCGATACGGCGTAACGCGCGCACCTCGATGGTCGCCGGGCTGATGATCACGTGCATCGACGGTACGCGGAGCGGACGACGCCGGTGTGGCGGTCGGACGAACAGTGGACGAACGCGACAGCCCGGCGGTGGTCCACCGGTGGCGCTGCCCGGCGTCGGTGCTCACCGGCTCGCCCGGGTGCGGCGCGCGGCGACGTAGCGTCGGGCCTTCTCGCTGGTCCCGCAGTCGTCCATGCTGCACCAGCGTCGACTTCGGTTCTTGCTCTCGTCGGTGAAGACGAAGCGGCAGCCGCCGCAGCCCTTGATCCGGTCCAGTGGGCCGGTGGTGAGCAGCTGGATCGCCGCGTGCACCACCGGGCGTAGTGGCCGGGCGATGGTGTGGTCGTCCCGCCAGGTCCAGACGAAGCTGTCGGCCCGGTCGAGCTGCGCGTGAGCGAGCGCGTCAGCTTCGTCGTCGCGCAGTTCGGCCAGGGCGGACCTGCTCGGGTTCCGGCCGGTCGCCAGCGCCCGGAACACCTCGTCGAGCCGCTCGCGGGTACGCAGTGACCGCTCGTAGGTGGCCCGCGCGGCGTCCGGGTCGTCGTGGCGGAGACGATGCAACCTGGTCACCTCCGCGTCGGTGAGGGCGCCGGCGTAGCCGGCCCAGGCGACCAGCTCGGGATAGCCGGTGAGCACGTCGCCGTCGGGCGGCCCGACGGGTGGACCGGTGCGGGTGTTGACGAAGTCCAGCGCGAGGTTGCCGCCTACCAGGCGCAGCCTCCGGACACCCTCGAATGTTTCCATCAAAACAGACTTTACCAGTTGACCGCGAGTCGGGCGCTCCCTAGTGTTACCTCCGTAACCGATATAGCAGGTAACAACTGGAGGGCGCATGGGACGCGGGCGGGCGACAGTGGTCCTGATCGGACTGTCGGGCGGCACCTTCCTCTACACCACCGCCGAGGCGCTGCCCATCGGGCTGCTGCTGCCGATGGCGCTGGACCTGGCCGTGTCACCCGCGGACGTGGGCATGCTGGTTACCGCGTACGGCGCGGTGGTGATGGTCGCTTCGGTGCCGTTGACCGCGCTGGTCCGCCGGGTTCCTCGCCGGCCACTGCTGTCGGCGCTGCTGGCCGGCTTCGTCGTCAGCAACGCGGTGACGGTCTTCGCGAGCAGCTTCGCGGTGCTGCTGGCGGCCCGGATGGCGACCGCGGCGACCCACGCGTTGTTCTGGGCGGTGGTGGTGCCGGCCGCCGCGGAACTGTTCCGGCCGGGGCTCAGTGGCCGGGTGGTCGCGGTCGTGTTCGCGGGGGGCAACGTCGCCCTGGCCCTGGGCGTACCCGCGGGCATCTGGCTGGGCGAGCGGGCCGGCTGGCGGGCCTCGTTCCTGGCGGTGGCCGGGCTCGGCGCGGTGGTGTTCGCGGTGGTCGCCGCGCTGCTGCCCTCGACCCGGCCCGACCAGGGGCACGCCACCCGAGGCGCGACGCCCGACGCCCGACGCTTCTGGCTGCTGGTCGCGGTGGCCGTGCTGGCGACCGCCGGGGCGATCGCCGCCTACACCTACGTCGCCCTCTTCGTCACCGAGCACAGCGCCATGGCCGCCACCTCGGTCGGTGCCGTCCTGCTCGTCCGCGGCATCGCCAGCGTGCTCGGCATCCTCGCCGTCGGCGTGCTGGTGGATCGCAGCCCCTGGCTCGCCCTGGTCGCGACGGTCGCCGTACAGTCGCTGGCCCTGATCGGGCTGTACACACTGGGCCACCGGCCCGCCGCGGCCGTCGGCCTGATCGCACTGGCCGGGCTGGCGTTCGCCGCGTTCACCGCTACCCTCGGCGGCCTCGTCCTGCAGGTGGCGCCGGGGCGCTCGGACCTCGCCGCCGCCACCGTGTCGGCCGCCGTCAACGTCGGCATCACCGCTGGTGCCTTCATCGGCGGGCTAACGCTGCCGAGCCACGGCGTGCACCGCACGGTGCTCATCGGCGCCCTGCTCAGCATCGTGGCGCTGGCGTTGGCGCTTACCGTTCCGCTTCGGGTGGTGCCGTCTCCGCCTGGTGCAACGCGGCCAACCGCTTCGGGGCGCGGGCGTACCAGGCTTCGACGATCAGCTCGGTCAGCTCGGCGATGTCGACCCGGTCCAACCGAACCAGCACCGACGGGTAGCCGTCGAAGTGCGGCGTGGTGAAGAAGCGGTCCGGTTCGTCGGCGAGCAACGCCTCCTTGACGCCCAAGTCCGCCACCCGTACCCCGAGGATGGGACCCTCCGGCGCGGCCGGACCGAGGTCCTGGAGTTCCTTGCCGCGTAGCGGGCGTTCCCAGACGAACGGCTTGTCCTTCACCCGCCAGGCGGCCACCCCGTCGTAGGAGGGCCGTTCGCTGGTCTCCGGCAGGCCCAGCGCGATCCGGCGTACGTCGTCCCAACTGGCCACCTCCCGACGGTACGCCAGGTATCGCGCCCGGTGGGCCCCGCCGGGCGCGTCCGACTCCGCCCGGACACCTCGCCGCGCCAGCGCCGATCCTTCGGCGCGACAGTGGCGTGGCGGGCGTCGGGTCGGCGATGGTGGACGTATGGAGATCACGCCCGGTCCGGCCCCGGTCTGCCTGGCCGACTTCGCCACCCTGGCCCGGACGGTGCTGCCGCCGCACGTCTGGGACTACCTGGACGGCGGCAGCGGCGCCGAGGTGACCCTGAGTGCGAACCGCCGCGCGCTGGACCGGGTCGGCGTACTGCCGAGGGTGCTGACCGGGGTGACCACCCCGAGACTGCGGACCCGGTTGCTCGGCCGGGAGTACGCGATGCCGGTGGGGGTGGCGCCGATGGCGTACCAACGGCTGGTGCATCCCGACGGCGAACCGGCGCTGGCCGCCGCAGCCCGTGCCGCCGAGGTGCCGTACCTGGCCAGCATTCTCGGCAGCACCCCGATCGAGCAGGTCACCGCCACCGGCGCCGACGTCTGGTTCCAGCTGTACTGGCTGCGGGACCGGTCGCTGGTGGCCGACCTGCTGGCCCGGGTCCGCGCCGCCGGCTGTCGGGCGCTGGTGGTCACGGTGGACGTGCCGGTGCTCGGCCGACGTCTGCGGGACCTGCGCAACACCTTCCGGCTGCCGCCGGAGCTGGTCCCGGCGAATCTGCCGGGTGGCCGCGACGACCTGGCCCACGGCGGTACGCCGGGCGTCACCCCGCTGTCCACGCCGCACGACTCGCCCTTCGCTCCGGCACTGAGCTGGGCGGATCTGCGGTGGCTGGGGGAGAGGTGCGACCTGCCGCTGGTCGTCAAGGGCATCCTCGACCCGGCCGACGCCGTACGCGCCGTCGAGGCGGGGGCGCAGGCGGTGGTCGTGTCCAACCACGGCGGCCGGCAGCTCGACGGGGTCCCGGCCAGCGCCACCATGCTGCCCGAGGTGGTGACGGCCGTCGGTGACCGGTGCGAGGTGCTGCTGGACAGCGGGATCCGGGGCGGCGTCGACGTGCTGCGCGCGTTGGCGATGGGTGCCTACGGTGTCCTGGTCGGTCGGCCGATGCTCTGGGCGCTGGCGGTCGGTGGGCAACCGGCGGCCAGCACCGCCCTGGCCCTGCTCGCCGACGAGTTGCGGGACGCGTTGGCCCTGGCCGGCTGCGCCGACCCGGTGGCCGCCCGGGCACTGCGCACGGTGCCGGTGGACTGACCGGTACCGGTACGACGACTCATCGCGTTCACCGCTTTGCAACCTGTGACCGCTGCCCTGCCGGCGTCCTCGGTGGACGGTCATAATGGGCGACATGGTTGCCTGGGAGTACGCCCTGCTGGTCCGCCGCTACCAGGGGCAGGGCCGCAATTTTCATGTCTCGTTCGTCTGGTACGGCCCGGACGGGTCCCGCAAGGACATCACGGCGTACGGCGACACCGCCATCGCGCATCTCAACCGCGCCGGGCGGGACGGCTGGGAACTCGTCTCCGCCGCCGAGGACGTGAACAACGTGCAGGGCAGCACCGAGGTCCACCGCTACCACCTCAAACGTCCGATCGCCTGAGGCCGGGATCGCGCCGGGCCGGGACGCCCCGGCCCGGCGCGACCGCCGTCAGCCCAGCTCGACGTCGGGGTAGAGCGGGAAACCGGTGAGCAGCTCGCTGGCCTGGCGGCTGACCTTGTCCGCGAGGGCCGGGTCGAGGACGTACTTCGCCTTGGAGGCGCTGCCGTCCGGGCCGACCCCGGCGCTGGTCTGGCTGAGCACGGTGTGGATCAGCTCGGCGGTGGTGTCCATCTCCGCCGTGCCGAGCCCCCGCGTGGTCAGCGCGGGGGTGCCGATCCGGATGCCGGAGGTGTACCAGGCGCCGTTGGGGTCCTGCGGCACCGCGTTGCGGTTGGTGACGATGCCGGAGTCCAGCAGCGCCTGCTCGGCCTGCCGGCCGGTCAGCCCGTAGCCGGTGACGTCGATCAGCACCAGGTGGTTGTCGGTACCGCCGGTGACCAGCTTGGCACCCCGGCGCAGCAGGCCCTCGGCCAGCGCCTGCGCGTTGTCGACGATCTGGCGGGCGTAGCCGGCGAAGTCGGGGCGGCGGGCCTCGGCCAGGGCGACCGCCTTGGCGGCCATCACGTGCGGCAGCGGGCCGCCGAGCACCATCGGGCAACCCCGGTCGACCTGGTCGGCCAGTTCCGGGCCGCACAGCACCAGGCCACCGCGCGGGCCGCGCAGCGACTTGTGCGTGGTGCTGGTGACGATGTGTGCGTGCGGCACCGGGTCGAAGTCGCCGGTGAAGACCTTGCCGGCGACCAGGCCCGCGAAGTGCGCCATGTCCACCATGAAGGTGGCGCCGACCGAGTCGGCGATCTCCCGCATGATCCGGAAATTGATCTTTCGGGGGTACGCCGAGTAGCCGGCGACCAGCACCAACGGGCGGAACTCCCGGGCCGCCTCGGCGACCCGGTCGTAGTCGACCAGGCCGGTGGCCGGGTCGGTGCCGTAACTGCGCTGGTCGAACATCTTGCCGGAGATGTTCGGCCGGAAACCGTGGGTGAGGTGCCCCCCGGCATCCAGCGACATGCCGAGCATCCGCTGGTCGCCCAGCTCACGTCGCAGCGCGAACCAGTCGGCCTCGGTGAGGTCGTTGACGTGCCGCGCCTGGGCCCGCTGCAACGCCGGCGCCTCGACCCGGTCGGCCAGGATCGCCCAGAACGCCACCAGGTTGGCGTCGATGCCCGAGTGCGGCTGCACGTACGCGTGTGACGCGCCGAACAACTCCCGGGCGTGCTCGGCGGCGAGGGCCTCGACGGTGTCCACGTTCTGGCAGCCGGCGTAGAACCGGCGTCCGATGGTGCCCTCGGCGTACTTGTCGCTGAACCAGTTGCCCATGGCCAGCAACGTCGCCGGGGAGGCGTAGTTCTCGCTCGCGATCAGCTTGAGCGACTCGCGCTGGTCGGCCAGTTCCGCGCCGATCGCGTCAGCGACCCGCGGCTCGACACCACGGATCACCTCAAGAGCGCTGCGGAAGGCTGTGGATTCGGCGTTGCGCGGCATGCGACCTCCAGGTGACGTGCGGAAGGCCCAGGCGCTCGGCATGCGTCCTCGTGACGGGGCCGCTCCCCGATGGTTCTCCATCTCCATGCGCCAGTCACGGCCCGAGGGGGATCCTACCGGGTACGCCCGCACGGCGGGCCGCAGCGCCGCCGGGCGCGGCCGGATCGACGCCCTTGATCGCTTCACTAGGATCGGAGGCATGGCGGAGACGGACGATGGTGGCAGTCTCCTGGCCATCAGTGACTTGCATGTCGGATATCCGGAGAACCGGTCGATCGTCGAGGGGCTGCGTCCCCGGACGCCCAAGGACTGGCTGCTCGTCGCCGGTGACGTGGGCGACACCGTCGCCGACGTGGAGTGGGCGCTGCGGCTGCTGACCGGCCGGTTCGCCCGGGTCGTCTGGTCGCCGGGCAACCACGAGCTCTGGACCCCGCCCGGTGACCCGGTGACGTTGCGGGGCGTGGCGCGCTACGCCCACCTGGTCGAGCTGTGTCGTGAGCTCGGCGTGGTCACGCCCGAGGACCCGTACCCGGTGTGGGAGGGGCCCGGCGGCCCGGTGACGGTGGCCCCGCTGATGCTGCTCTACGACCACAGCTGGCGGCCGGACGGCTTCGACACGCCGGAGGCGGCGCTGGCCGAGGCGTACCGGACCGGAATCGTCTGCACCGACGAGGTGCTGCTGCACCCCGACCCGTACGAGAGCCGGTCGGCGTGGTGCGCGGCGCGGGTGGCCGAGACCGCCCGCCGGCTCGCCGAACGCGATCCGGCGCTGCCGACCGTGCTGATGAACCACTGGCCGCTGGTCCGGGACGTGACACGCGTCCTGCGGTACCCGATCTTCGCCCAGTGGTGCGGCACCGACGCCACCGCCGACTGGCACGTACGCTTCGCCGCCGCCGCGGCGGTCTACGGCCATCTGCACATTCCGCGTACCACCTGGCACGACGGGGTGCGGTTCGAGGAGGTGTCGGTGGGCTACCCCCGGGAGTGGCGGACCCGTCGCGTCCCCCCGGGCCGGCTGCGGCAGATCCTGCCGCCACCGGACGGGGTGCCGCCGACGGCCTGGTGAACCGGCTCGGCCGCCACCACCCGGCGGGCCACCACGGAAACTGCGCCTCAGGCTGATGCGTGTGCCGGGGCCGACCGGGGGTATGCGGCCGGCAACCAACGAGCTGGAGGTGCGTCGTGGCCACCATGGTGCAGCGGCCGGACAGTCCGGTGAAGGACAAGAACTACGACCTGATCCACGCGTTGCAGATGTCGCTGGAGAACATCTGGCATCTGGAGACCTACATCGCCGACGCGGACGCCCGAGGCGACCAGGAACTCGCCACCTGGTTCCGCAAGATCCAGGAGAACAACCGCAAGGCGGGCGAGCAGGGCAAGCAGATGCTGGCCGCGCGGCTGCAACGTGAGAACGGCTGAGCGGCGCGACGACGGCGGTTCCACCCGGTCCGGCCAGCGGCGCGGCTCGGGATGCTGGGACTCGTCGCGGCCCGGCGTCCGGCGGTGGCCCGCCGCGCCGGGCGCCGCGTCGTACCCTCTCAGGTGTGGCGACGGCGGCGGAGGAGATCCAGGTGGGGCGGCGGACGGTCCGCGTCACCAGCCCGGACAAGCCGTACTTCCCCGAGCGGGGGCTGACCAAGCTCGACGTGGTGCGCTACTTCCTCGCCGTCGGCGACGGCATCCTGCGCGCGCTGCGGGACCGGCCGACCATGCTGGAACGGTGGCCCCGCGGCGTGTTCGAGGGGGCGACCATCGCTACCCGGCAGGACAACCGGGGTGACGCCTTCTACCAGAAGCGGGTGCCGGCCGGCGCGCCCGACTGGGTGGGCACCGCCCACATCACCTTTCCCAGCGGACGCACCGCCGACGAGGTCGCGCCGGGGGAACTGGCAGTGGTGATCTGGGCGGTGAACCTGGGCACCCTGCGCTTCCATCCGTGGCCGGTGAGCAAGGCGGACGTGGAGCGCCCCGACCAGCTGCGGATCGACCTGGATCCGCTGCCCGGGGTCGGCTTCGACCAGGTGGTGCCGGTGGCGCAGCAGGTGCGCGCCTTCCTCGACGAGCTGGGCCTGGTCGGCTATCCGAAGACCACCGGCGGGCGGGGCCTGCACGTCTACGTCCCGATCGAGCCGCGGTGGAGCTTCGGCGACTGCCGCCGCGCGGTGCTGGCCCTCGGGCGGGAGATACAGCGTCGCCGGCCGGACCTGGTCACCACCACCTGGTGGCGGGAACAGCGGGACCGGCCGGTCTTCGTCGACTACAACCAGATGGCCCGGGACCACACGATGACCTCGGCGTACTCGATCCGGCCCACGCCGGCCGCGCTGGTGTCCGCGCCGCTGGACTGGGCGGAGCTGGACGACGCCCGGCCGGAGGACTTCGACGTGACCACCATGCCGGGCCGGTTCGCCGATCGGGGCGACCCGCACGCGGGCCTGGACGAGCGCAGCTTCTCCCTGGCACCGTTGCTGGAGTTGGCCGACCGGGAGGGCCTGGAATCCCCGCCCGAGCGCTGAGCGGTCACTCCCACGGGCTGCGCGCCCCGTCGTACTCCTCGAAGACCAGCCAGCTGCGGGTGGCGAGCACCCCGGCGATGCGCTGCACCCGGTCCAGCACCACGTCCCGCAGGGTGGCGTTGTCGGGCGCCCGGACCAGGGCCAGCACGTCGTGCTCACCGCTGAGCAGCGCCACGTGTTCGACGTAGCGCACCCGGGCCAGCTCCGCCGACACCTCCCGCCAGGTGTTCTGCCTGATCGTCAGCGCGATGTACGCCGAGGTGCCCAGGCCGGCCGCCTCCGGGGCGACCCGCGCGGCGAAACCGGTGATCACCCCGTCCCGCAGCAGCCGCTCCACCCGGGCGTACGCGTTGGTCCGCGAGACGTGCACCCGTTCGGCGAGCGTCCGGATGGAGAGCCGACCATCCCGGGTCAGCTCGTCGAGGATGCGCCGGTCCACCTCGTCGAGGGGGACGGCCGAACGTCCCGTTCCGCCCCGCCGGTCCGCCTCCTCGGCGGCCTCCTGGCTCATCGTGGTCTCCTCCGGGTGCCATTCATCCCGCGTTCACCGGGCATCTTGAGTCAATCATCCGACAGCAGGAGCATAGGGCCACCACACGTCCAGGAGGTTCCGCCGTGACCACCACCCCTCAGGCGGCCCGCAGGGCATCCCCGCGCAAGCGGCGGCCGGCCACCCCGGCCGCGCCCGACCCCGCCGCCGGCCTGCTGCCCCAGACCGAACCGGTCCGGCTGCTCAACCCGGACGGCACCCTGCTGCCGGCCCGCGCGGACTATCCCGAACCGCCGGTCGAGGCGCTGCGCGAGATGTACCGGCGGATGGTCGTCGGCCGGCGCTTCGACGCGCAGGCCACCGCGCTTACCAAGCAGGGCCGGCTTGCCGTCTACCCGTCCTCCCGGGGCCAGGAGGCCTGCCAGGTCGGCGGCGTGCTGGCGCTGCGCGACGACGACTGGGTCTTCCCGACCTACCGGGAGTCGATGGCGCTGACCGCCCGCGGCATCGACCCGGTCGAGGTGCTGACGCTGCTGCGCGGCGACTGGCACTGCGGGTACGACCCGGCACAGCGGCGCACCGCACCGCAGTGCACGCCGCTGGCCACCCAGTGCGTGCACGCCGCCGGCCTGGCCTACGGGGAGTCCTACCAGGGGCGCGACACGGTGGCCCTGGTCTACATCGGCGACGGTGCCACGAGCGAAGGCGACTTCCACGAGGGAGTCAACTTCGCCGCCGTGTTCAAGGCCCCGGTCGTGTACTTCGTGCAGAACAACAGGTACGCCATCAGCGTCCCGCTGTCCCGGCAGACCGCCGCCCCGACGCTGGCGCACAAGGGTGTCGGGTACGGCGTCCCCAGCGAGCAGGTCGACGGCAACGACCCGGTGGCCGTGCTCGCCGTGCTCACCCGTGCGGTCGCGCACGCCCGCGCCGGCAAGGGACCGTTCCTGGTCGAGGCGCACACCTACCGGATGGAGCCGCACACCAACGCCGACGACGCCTCGCGCTACCGCGACGCCGACGAGGTCGAGGCGTGGCGTGACCGCGACCCGCTGGTCCGGCTGGAGACGTACCTGCGCGGCCGGGACGTGCTCGACGACGCGGCCGTCGCCGAGATCGCCGAGCAGGCCGAGAGATACGCCGCCGACCTGCGGGAACGGATGAACACCCAACCCACGGTCGACCCGCTCAGCCTCTTCGACCACGTCTACGCCGAACCCACCGCGCAACTGGTGGAGCAGCGTGAGCAGGTGCGCGCCGAACTGGCCGCGGCAGCGGAGGAGGACGCCTGATGGCCACCATGACCATGGCGAAGGCGCTCAACGCCGCGCTCGCCGACGCGATGCTCGACGACGAGCGGGTGCTCGTCTTCGGTGAGGACGTCGGCCAACTCGGCGGGGTCTTCCGGATCACCGACGGACTCCAGGCCCGCTTCGGCGACAAACGCTGCTTCGACACCCCCCTCGCCGAGGCCGGCATCGTCGGGTTCGCCGTCGGGCTGGCCATGTCCGGGCTGCGGCCGGTGGTCGAGATGCAGTTCGACGCGTTCGCGTACCCGGCGTTCGAACAGATCGCCTCGCACGTGGCGAAGCTGCGCAACCGCACCCGGGGCGCGTTGAGCGTGCCCATGGTGATCCGGGTGCCCTACGCCGGTGGGATCGGCGGCGTGGAACACCACTGCGACTCCTCGGAGGCGTACTACGCACACACCCCGGGCCTGAAGGTGGTCACCCCGGCGACCGTCGACGACGCGTACTCGCTGCTGCGGGAGGCGATCGACGACCCCGACCCGGTGGTGTTCATGGAGCCGAAGAAGCTCTACTTCGCCGGTGCCGAGACCGAGCTGCCGACCCGCACCGAGCCGTTCGGCCGGGCGGTCGTGCGCCGGGCCGGACGCGACGCCACCCTGGTCGCGTACGGGCCGGCGGTTCCGGTCGCGCTGGAGGCCGCCGAGGCCGCCCGGGACGAGGGATGGGACCTGGAGGTGGTCGACGTGCGCACCATCGTGCCGTTCGACGACGCCACGATCGCCGCCTCGGTGCGGCGCACCGGACGGTGCGTGGTGGTGCAGGAGGCGCAGGGCTTCGCAGGGGTGGGCGCGGAGATCGCCGCCCGGGTGCAGGAGCGCTGCTTCCACGCCCTGCACGCCCCGGTGCTGCGGGTCTCCGGGCTGGACATCCCGTACCCGGCGCCGATGCTCGAACACACCCACCTGCCGTCGGTCGACCGGGTCCTGGACGCGGTGGCCCGGTTGCAGTGGGACGACCAGCCCGACCGGCGCTGGCTGACCGAGAGCGGTGCGGCGTGACCGAGAAGGTTTTCCTCCTACCCGACCTCGGAGAGGGTCTCGCCGAGGCGGAGATCGTGCAGTGGCGGGTCGCGGTGGGCGACACGGTCACCGTGGACCAGACGGTGGTGGAGGTCGAAACCGCGAAGGCGGTCGTCGACGTGCCCTGCCCGTACGCCGGCCGGGTCGTCGCCCTGCACGGCGCCGAGGGTGAGGTACGCCCGGTGGGCCAGCCCCTGATCACCGTCGCGGAACCGGTCACCGGTCGCGTCGACGGCGGTGATCCGCCCGGGCACGCGGTCTACCGCGAGGAGGAGCGGGCCGGATCCGGCAACGTCCTGATCGGGTACGGCACCGGGCACGGCAGTTCCCGCCGTCGTAGGCGGCCTCGGCTCGCCGCGGCCACGGACGCGTCGGGCGCGAGCGACGCCGCGACGGCATCGGGTGCGGCAGTGGCTCCGTCCGCCGCCGGCCGGCAGGTGGCGGTGGCCGACCGGGAGCCCGGCCCGCCCGGACCGGCCCAGCCACTGGTCATCTCGCCGATCGTGCGGCGGTTGGCGCGGGAGCGTGGGGTGGACCTGACGACGGTGCGCGGCAGCGGCCCCGGCGGTGTGGTCCGCCGGGCCGACGTGGAGGCGGCGGCCCGCGACGTCACCGGGGCGCCGGCCGACGGGACCGCCCGGCTCACCGCTGTTCCCAACCGGCCGGCGACGACGGGACGACAACCGGCACCGGGAGACCCGCGCCCGGTCGGTGCCCAGGATCTGGTCATCCCGTTGACCGGAATCCGCCGCACCATCGCGGACAAGCTGTCCCGCAGCCGGCGGGAGATCCCCGAGGTGACCATCTGGGTGGACGCCGACGCCACCGGCCTGCTGGAGACCCGGGCCGCGATCAACGCCGCTCGCCCGGACCGTCCGGTGAGCATCCTGGCCCTGTTCGCGCGGATCTGTCTGTCCGGGCTGCGCCGCTACCCGCAGCTAAACGCGCGGGTCGACACCGAGGGCCAGCGGATCGTCCAGTCGGCCGGGGTGCACCTGGGCATCGCCGCCCAGACCGACCGGGGGCTCGTGGTGCCGGTGCTGCGGGACGCCGAGCGGCTCACCACCACCGAACTGGCTGCCGAACTCGCGGCCACCACCGCCGCGGCCCGGGCGGGCGAGCTGCCACCGGCCCGGCTGACCGGGGGGACCTTCACGCTCAACAACTACGGTGTGTTCGGCGTCGACGGCTCGACCCCGATCATCAATCACCCGGAGGCCGCGTTGCTCGGCATCGGCCGCATCGTGGACAAGCCGTGGGTCGTCGACGGCCAGCTCGCGGTCCGGAAGGTGACGCAGCTGAGCCTCACCTTCGACCACCGGGTCTGCGACGGCGGCGTGGCCGGCGGGTTCCTCCGGCATGTGGCGGACTGTGTCGAGCAGCCCGCGCTGCTGATTGCCACGGTCTGACGGAACCGGGTCGACCGGAAGGGTTCGCCGTTCCGCCCGCCGCCGGGACGGCGAACCCGTGATCGACGTCCGCCGGGTGCGGACCCCACGGACCGGATCAGTGGTACGCCGCCGGACAGAACGCGACAGTCGACCGAGTATCGCCCGTACCGTCGTCGCTGGCATTTTCCGTTCGCCTGGGTGCGATTACGGAAACGGTTCTCCATGTAATGTCCCCGCTCTTGGTCGAAACCGCAAAAACGTCGGTGCCGAGCTAGGGAGAATGTGGCGGAGGAAGCGGCTATAACGGGGGGACGCATCATGATGTTGAGGCGGCGACTGACGCTGTTGGCGGTGAGTGTCGCAGCGGCACCGCTGGCGCTGGGCGCGTGCACCGGCGATCGCAGGGCCGGGCAGCCCGCCGAGGCGCGAGCCAACCCGGAACTGTCCGTGACGCCGGCCGAGGGGACGCGGGACGTGCCGGTCACCGGGGAGATCGGCACCATGGTTAAGCACGGGCAGGTCACCGCCGTGCGAATCACCGACGACAAGGGCGCGACGGTCGCGGCCGAGCCGCGTGAGGACGGCTCCGGGTGGGTGCCGAGCCGGACCCTGGAACCGAAGCGGACGTACACCGCGGAGGTCACCGCGACCGGCCACTCCGGGAAGACTGTCACCCGCAGGACGACCTTCACGACGCAGCCCAAATCATCCAAACCAGCCATTGTCAGCACGTTGTATTTCGCCGATGATCGGACGTACGGAACGGCCATGCCGGTAACCGTCGCCTTCGACCCGCCAATTCCCAAAGAGGCGCGGGCGGATGTGCAACGCCGATTGTTCGTGAAAACGGATCCGCCGCAGCCGGGCACCTGGTCCTGGGTGTCCGACGGCAGCCAGGTCTATTACCGGGCGCCCGATTTCTGGCGGCCCGGTACGTCGATCAAGGTCCGCGCCGCGCTGGAGGGCCTGCCGATCGGCAAGGAGCACGTCGGCGACGCCGACCGGCGGGCCACCTCGAAGATCGGTCGGCAGGTCGAGTTGGAGATCGACAACGCGAGCAAGCAGATGTCGGTGATCCGGGACGGCAAGTTGCTGCGCAAGCTGCCGGTAAGTCTCGGCAAGCCGAGCACGCCCACCTCCAGCGGCAAGATGGTGATCATGGAGAAGCACGAGTTCACCACGTTCGACACGCGGGGCTCGGCCGATCCGTACGTGGTCGACGTCGAGGATGCGCAGCGACTCACCTGGGGCGGTGAGTTCCTCCACGGCGCGCCCTGGTCGGAGGGGGATCAGGGATACACCAACGTGTCCCACGGATGCACCAACCTGTCGGCGGCCAACGCGGACTGGCTGATGGGCATCACCCAGGTCGGTGACCTGGTCACCGTCAAGGGCACCGAGGTCGAGCTCGACGAGGGCAACGGCTGGACGGCGTGGAACGTCAGCTGGGAGCAGTTCGCCAAGGGCAGCGCGCTGCCGGTGCCGGCCGGCCTGCGGCCCTCGCCGACCCAGGCCCCGGACCCGGGAGCGGTCGCCGGAGGCTCGCCCGAACCGCAGCCGTCGGCGAGCGGCGGCTGACCAAGACGTACGCGCCGGGCCACCCGCCCTCGGGTCGGCCCGGCGCCTCGTGGCGGTCTCCGGAAGGTGGTCACCCTGAGGGCCGGGGATCGTCCCTAGGGTGGACCCGGCCGGCCTGCGGGTCATGCCCTGGGCTTACCCGGAACCGCCTTCCAGCAGGGTGGAAGTGTCGGTGGTGAGGGATAGGTTCGTCGTATGCCAGAGCGCGAGGAACGGTTCCACGTCGAGACCGTCGTGTCCGACGACGCGGTGTGCGTTCGCGTGGTCGGTGTGATCGACATCGCCACGGTCGCGGCGTTCCGCGCCGCGCTCTGGGCGGCCCCCACCCGCACCGAGTTGCGGGTGGATCTCTCCGGGGTCCGGCTGCTCTCCGCTGCCGGGGTCCGGACACTTGTCGCGGCTCGGCTCTGGGTGCGGTCGCAGGGCGGCAATCTGGTGCTGGTCGACCCGCCGCCCCTGGTGGAGCGGGTGCTGCGGGCAACCGGCCTCGGGCGGGTCATCCCGGTCGTCGGCACGACGCCGCAGCGGGTGCTCGCCGCGGCGTGACCGGCCGGCGTGCCACCGTCAGGTGGCGTACCGGGTGCGGGGTGCCGACGACGCGTCCGGCGCCGGGCACGGGGCCGGCGCCGGACGCGTGCGGTCAGCGGACGCCGAGCAGGTCGACCACGAAGACCAGGGTCTCGTTGGGCTTGATGACGCCACCGGCGCCTCGGCTGCCGTACCCGAGGTGCGGCGGGATGGTCAGCCGGCGTCGGCCGCCGACGCGCATCCCCACCACGCCCTGGTCCCAGCCGGCGATGACCCGTCCACCGCCGAGCGGGAAGTCGAACGGCTCGCCCCGGTCCCAGGAGGCGTCGAACTCCGCGCCGGTGGAATGGGACACCCCGACGTAGTGCACCCGGGCCTCCTGCCCGGGCTGGGCCTCCGGGCCCTCGCCCACGGTGATGTCCTCGATCACGAGGTCGGCCGGCGGGGCGCCCTCGATCGGGCCGATCTCGGGCTTGCTCGCTGCCTGGTTCATGCGGATTCTCCTGGTGCGTCGGTTCCGTCTCAGCACAATCCTGCCGGATGCTACGGCCCGGCGCGCCCCGTGGACCGATGTGGGCCACCGGTGGCCGAGCGCGGCGGATGCGGTGCGGCGGGCGTCACCGGTAGGTGACG